>JAJSAJ010001060.1 GCA_024274855.1 Planctomycetota bacterium
ATGAATCTACCCACTAGTTTCCCGGAAGACCCGAAATTGCTTTGCTTGTCTGAGACGCAGATCACTGAAGCTGGCTTCCGCTCATTGAGAACAACCCTCCCGAACTGCAAGATCGAAACCAATCCGCAGGCTTGGCAAGACGAGTACTTGCAGTGGAGGGGCTCGCATGAGGAGTCAACAGAATCCAGCCCACCTCCGCCAGCCGAATTTCCTAAGCCCAAACCTGCGAAGACCGAGACCAGCGAGGACAACAAGAAACCCAAAATCTCATGGAAGCTTCGCCACACGCTCACGGGGCATACGGATGAGGTGCTTTCGGTGGCATTTCATCCGAAGGGTGTGATGATCGCTTCGGGGAGCAAGGATGGCACGATCAGGTTTTGGAATGTCGATTCTGGAAAACAAGTTCGTGCCATCCAGGACGCTGGCGGCGAAGTCGAGTGCGTGGCCATCAGCCCCAATGGGGAAATGCTCGTTGCCGTTGGAGAATTCAACGGACCGCCGAGACTATGGAACGTTGCCACGGGACGAGCCGCGTGGGGGGCTTTCTTGGAGGGCGGGCTACCGTGATAACGCTCCGGCTCCCGCCCCCCACGAGTTTATCTCGTGGGAGCGCAAGTGTCGTCAGCTAGAAAGCTATCCAGACATGAAAAGCGAGTGTTTTCTGCTCCCTCGCGTCAGTCGGACGTCGTCGCTTCGAGGATCACTTCCATCTGGTCGACGCTCAATCGCGTATTTGGGAAAATCGACCGGGCTCTTTCCATGTCAACCGGAGCGTCGGTCGGTGCGAGTGCATTGATGTGGATCAGAATCAACCGTCCGACGTTGGCTCTTTTGGCCACTTGGACGACTGGAGTCAGGCAGCTGTGGCCGGCCAGTTGTGCACGGTCCTCGGCACCATCCGGAAGATAGCACTCGTGCAGTAAGAGATCGACGCCTTGGATTGCATCGACGTAATCAGCTTCAATATCGGCCGTTGTATCAGTCACGTACGCCATCGAGCGGTCGGGCCAATCGAGCCGATAGCCGATGCAACCACCCGGATGCGTTAATGGAAACGGAGTGATCGTCGTCTGTTTAGCAAGGAGAACGGGGCCATTCAGATCGACCCACTCGATAGGCGGCAGAGCGGGAAACAGGTGCTCCGAGAACATGTGTTGTCGGACGGCGTCCAATTTTTTGTGATCGCCATGAACGCGAAGATGGTCCAGTCGACGCATCGTCATCTGATCATCTCGCAAGATGTCGAAAAGAAACGTCAGTCCGACGACATGGTCCAGATGCGTGTGTGTCAGAAAGATGTCGAGCGAATTGGTTTGCAGGTGTTTGCGAGCGCGAAACATGGCCGTACCGGCGTCCAGAATAATGCCGGCTTCGGGAAGCATCATGCATGCGGTATGGCGAATCTCAGATGGATGGTAGCCGCCCGTTCCAAGCAATAAGATTTTCATCAGAAACACTTCCACAATGGACTGATACTACAAGATGTCCGCGATCTATTATCCCTTGGCTGATAGTTACTATCTACCGTTTGGGCCCGAACAGCCGGTTCAGGCCCCGACCGAGTTCGTCCTGGAGTACTCGGCCTGCTGCGCGCTTCAGAATCTTCCTTGCCAACGTCTCGACCGATCGTTGATCCAGTCGCGGTTCTTTTATTGTGCCGCGAATAGGAATGTCGACAACCATGCCTTTCAATAAGGTCAGGTTAGGGTTCGCACCGAGCCATGTATCCTGGATGGGGACCTGAGCGACAAGGTCAAGTGACTCGTCGAAACCGACGGAACCTCGGGTGCGAACGAGCGTATCTCCAATCATCATTTCCAAGCGATCATGGTAGACTCGGCCTTTGGAAACACGTAGAACCACGTCTTGTTTTGGAAAAACGAGCCAAGCTTGATAGTCGGATGTCGGGTTGCCCGGTAGCTGCCCAAGGGCGATGGCCTTGAGCTGTTTGACAGCAGCCAAAAGCGGCGTAACCGCCGGGCCTGGACCGACCTGGCCTTGTTTGATGTTCAGTGTTGCTTTCGCGTCGATCGCGTTCGCTTGGCCGATTGGAATCGTCGCACGCGATAACGTCGCCGAGAACTCACCTTCAGCGCGAGTCGCATCCGCGGCTAACGGTGCAACATACTTCAGCCATGTCTGACACATCGTTTTCGAAATATGAACATCGGATAAAATGGGACCAGGATCGAGTGTCAGTAGTATCGGGTTCGTACTCAGTTGCAGCTTGGGAACAACGCGCATGTGGCCACCGCTCAATGGCAAATCAATTGGACCTGTCCGGACAATGCCTTGATCCAGTTTGGCTTGAATGGCCGCTTTGCCAACGACAACACCGAACAGGTCGAGTGCTGTCCAGCTTACACCGGTTTCTCCGGCCAGTGACGACGAGATCATGGAAGTCGGCGGTTTGCTATTGGCAGCCGGACCGGTCGAAAGAGTCGGCTGGAAAAGCGGTCCTCGCACCCAAAATTCATGCGTTTCCTGCCCGGTGGCATTCAAGCCGTCTCCGATGTAGGGTCGGGCCAACGCAATCAGCTTAGCCAAGTCATAGCTGACACGCCCTTGAACATCCACCGTACAGGACTGCAGGGGGCGAATAACGTCGCCTTTGGCCCACAGTTGCAGTTGGTCGGAAGATCGAAGCTCTAACCGTTCCAGTCGGATAGCCTGCCGCCCGGCCGCATAGCGTCCCGATCCCTCGAAGTTTACCGATCGGTCTTCCCAAAGCGTCTCCCAGATTGCCGTTTGGCCGGCGGGAAGGATGATGGCGCCAGATGGTCCGGCTGATCGTTGCCGGGCCAATTCGGCATTGTTCCATGCAACGTCCCACCGCCAGTGTGTTTCACCAGTCTGCTGGGCCAGTGATAATTGGCCGTTGAGTTTCCCGAGGACCTTCCACCTTGGAGCCGTCGTCGGAACGCGCCACGTTTGTTGCAACCGTTCCAAGTCGGCTCGAAAAACCAGGTTGCCCTTCCAACTGGGACTGGCTGCGGAAAACGATGCTGAAACATCGTTGGCACGAACAGACATCGCGGACGTCTGCAACGTCGCCTCGCGCAGCACACCCTGCTGCCCAGTACGGTCGTATTGTCCGCTGATAGCAACGGCTACCTCGGGCTCGTTGATCTCCAGGCGTGGCACACTCCATCGAAACGGTCTGGCATGCAGACTAGCCTTTTGAATGTCGAATGATTGTGGCGAAATACTGGCGGTCGCATCGACGGCGATCGAACCGGCCAAGTCCATCGGGCCGAGTGGGATAACTTGTCGGATTCGGGCCAACCAACTCGCTCCCTGGCCTTGCAATTTGCAGTGAATTGCCCAGGTGCTCTGGGGACTCGGTGCATGAACTGGCTCGAGCAACTCGACTTCCAGGCGATCGGAGGCCGACGTCAGTTGAATCCGTCCCGAGCGGATGGTCACTTCACCCAAGCTGCCTGTTTCGTATTCCAATGCGAACGAAGTATTCACGCTTGCCTCGCGCCAAACCTGCTGTTCTTCGGTTGAAAAAGCGAGATTTTGGAAATCACCGGTCCCCTTTGCCTGGACGATCTGATCGGACTGGCGTTTCCAGTCGACTTTGCCGTTTAGCTTGCCGGCCATTTGCAAAGCTCCGGTGTTGACCAACTGTTGCAGCTCATCGAGAAGACGATCCAGGTCGCATTGGAGGTCAATCGATCCTTGTTGTAGAGTCCCGTGACCTGCGAGCTGAAAAAAACGGCCGGAGCACGACAGTTGCTCGACATGCCAACCGGCAAGTGATTGCCGAACATCTAACTGTAGGCTCAGCGGCTGATCCCAAACTATCTGTTGCCCACGACGTTCGGCCACCAGATCACTGGCTTCGATCCGACCGGTCAGGCGGCGCCCATCCCGCTCGTTACGGCCGTTCAGGTTGAATCGCAGAGTTCCGGACCGGACTGCCGTATCGGATCGCAAGCGGAGCAGGCGGGGTAGCAATTGTGCGACGCGGGCCAGATCGATGTTCCCTTCGACTTGAAGATCGGCCGCTGTAAGATGAGAGACTAGCTGAGACCAGGTGCGGTGCGTGTCGTCGGGGCTCCAAGGCAGACGCCCACTGATTGTTGCAGAACCGGTGTCGCAATGGAACACGAAAGATTCGATGTCCCAAATCCAGGCCTCAAGCATGGCATTGGCTCGCAGCGAGATCTGTTGCATCGCCAGTCGGTCAGCACCGAGTAGACTTGGTGAATCGAAACGGAATCTGTTGACCGTCGCGTTGTCTACGCGCAACAGTACCTGTTGGTTCGATGTGCTCCACGCACAGGTCACATCGGAAGTCAGCAGTCCCGCCAAATGCCAGTCGGCGTCCAATCTGCGAGCGGCCGGCTGCAATGCCGCTAGTGGAATTGAATCAGTCGAAATGTCGATCGCGACGACGGTCTGATCGTCGTCCGGTTTCCAGGTGATTTCGGCATGCAACGTTCCTTCGGAATTGTTGGCTTGGACGTTGCATTGTGCGAGTTCCATCTTGCCGACGCCCGGTTGCTGCCCGTCCAGTTCAATTTTGCCGGTGATCGCGTCAAGCCGAACGAGTGGCCCGACGGCCTCAGTTTCGATGATCATCGATCCATCTTTTATTACGATGGCCGCTTGAACCGGTTGGCTCGAACTCGGGTTCGACATCCAGCCGCTAACGAGGTCCTCGATGTTACTCCCCTCGTCACGCACGCGAACCTGTAACTTGGGACGGTCGATATGCACCACACCCAACACATTCGGATGCCAGATCAGCGACCAGAGCGTCTGCTCGGTCCGGATGGAATTAACGTCGACTATCGAAGCCCCGCTCGCGTCACGAATGACCAGGTCGTTGATCGTCACTGGAGTCGTCCAGCCGAGCGAAACAGGGCCGGACCGGATGTCTCCGTTGGCCGGACGAGCTAGCATGTTCAGGATGGCAGGCCAGATGGGGCTGTGGGCGACCAACGCCGGCGTGAACCACACCAAACCGCCGAAAACTGCTAATATGACGGACCACATTTTGGCGCTGCCAAAAAGAGATCGCCTGAATCGTTGTTTGGTTGGCCTGAATCGTTGTTTGGTTGGATTGTGTTCGTGTTGGGTCATGTTCCATCAGTCAGATCGAAGGGCGGTGGAAATACGTAAGAACAAAGGTAACCGTTCACGGAATGTAGGCCGCCGGCTCGCTTCCAAGGGGTCAGACCCATTTTCGGCGACAAAATGTGTTCGCGTAAAGAAACGCTTTCTCCGCCGAAAATTGCGTCAGACCCCAGCGGCGTGAACGGCTACGAATAAAGCTGCCCCCGCTCGGGGCGTCGAAATGCGGAAACCCGGCAGATTGTACGAAGAATGTGCAATTGGGCCTAGATCGAGTTGTTCGGGTGGCCAGTCGGCACCCGGGTAGTAAGGATCTGCAACGGATCCGTGAATCGGTTGGATTGAAAGATAATGGCGTGAAAAAATCACTATTTGATGACATGGAAGCCGACCATTTGCGTCGCGCACAGCCCCTGCCCGCGCGGATGCGGCCGCGGACGCTCGACGAATTTGTCGGCCAGCAGCATTTCTTGGGCGAGGGGAAATTGTTACGCCGATTGCTTCTGGCCGATCGGATCGGTTCGGTCATCTTCTATGGCCCTCCGGGAACCGGAAAAACAAGCTTGGCCCGACTGCTAGCCGTTGCCAGTTCAAGCCGGTTTTGCCAGTTGAGTGCTGTGACGAGCGGTGTGAAGGAACTGCGTGGTGTACTGCGCGAAGCTCGAGATCGATTGGTCTCGGGAGGTGGCAAGACGTTGTTGTTCATTGACGAAATCCACCGTTTCAACAAGACGCAGCAGGATGCACTGCTGCCGGACGTCGAGGATGGGATCGTGACATTCGTCGGTGCCACGACTTCGAACCCCTTCTTTTCCGTGACGAGTGCGTTGGTCAGCCGCAGTCAGATTTTTCAATTCGAGCCTTTGAGCGCGGACGACATCAAAACGCTATTGCGATGTGCGGCTATCGACCCACAGCGTGGTCTAGGAGGCGAGCAGATCGAATTAGATGATGGGGCCCTTGATTTTCTGGCGGAGGTAAGTGATGGAGACGCGCGACGCGCCTTGGCTGCATTGGAGATCGGCGTTTTATCGACGACTACACGACCCCTGCGATTCACACGCCAATTGGCCGAACAATCCGTGCAACGCAAAGCGGTTGTGTACGATTCGTCGGGCGATGCACATTACGATTCGGCCAGTGCACTGATCAAAAGTATTCGAGGCAGCGACCCGGATGCCGCACTTTATTGGCTGGCTCGTATGCTCGAAGGCGGCGAGGACGTTCGGTTTCTCTGCCGCCGCTTGGTGATACTGGCGAGTGAGGACGTCGGCAACGCCGATCCCCAGTCACTTCCCTTGGCGGTTGCCGCGATGCAGGCCTGTGAGTTCGTGGGATTGCCTGAGTGCCAGTTGACATTGGCTCAGACGGTGACCTACCTAGCCTGTGCGCCAAAATCAAATGCCTCGACCGTCGCAATCGGTTTGGCGCGTCGCGATGTGCGCGAGAGTCGTGTGTTGCCTGTTCCCGTTCATTTGCGAGATTCCCACTATCAAGGTGCTGCTAAGCTGGGGCATGGCGAGGGTTATGAGTACTCGCACACGAGCGAAGACGGTGTGGCTGCCCAGGATTATTTGGGCGTCGAACGTACCTATTATCAGCCGACCGATCGCGGATTTGAAGCCGAGTTGCTTCGGAGGCTTCAGCAGATTCGAACGCGTCTGCGAGGCGGAGACAAACCAAGTGGCCAAGCGCCGTCATAACGGGAGTCTTGCCGTCAAGACCTCCCACTTCATGAGGCTGAATCGTTCCGAAGCCTTAATCATGAGCGGTTTTGTTGGACATGTCATTGTTCGGCTGTTCGGATTCTCTGTCTACCACTGTTCACCATAAGCCCCTTCAGCCTGCCGCTGAAAGTTTTGCGGGCGAGGCTCGCGTCAGGGGAAATGAAGCTTCAGAACGTAGGCTTCCCAGTCGGCCTGGAACTTGGCCATGTCGTCGATGGCAAGCAGGGCAACGAGCGTCGTATACCCGGTCGGATCGTCGGCCGCGTGCGCGCGAAACTGATGGTAGAACTTGCGAAGCAAATGGTGTTGCTGCAGGTAGTAGCAGAGGTAGCGGGCTTGGGCATAATTCGTGCCTGACGGATCGTCGTAGAACTCGGCGGTCGTCGTCGAGACAAGTGACTTGAAGCTTGGTAGCCGTTTGGCCCTGATCGCTTTCTGAAGGCCGGCTAGACGCCAGTTGGTGAATCCTTGGATTCGCCCGTTGACCGTGCCACATTGTTCGAAGAGCGAGCCGAGTCCTTCGTTGAGCCAGGATGGACAGGCCGGGAAGTCGGCGGCAACGAACGGGTGGACAATTTCATGGACCAGCGTTCCTCCGCCGGTCGAGATATTCATCACCAGCGCCTTGTGTTGTGCTGAGTAGTAGCCGTAGGGGGTCGTGGGGCGGCTGCCAAATAGGGCTGTAACATTTTTCTCGTAGCTGGCCTTGTCCTGGAACAGCCAGATATCGAGGATCTTATCGGGTTCCTTATCGAAAAACGATGCCTTCAGGTGCGTGACAGCCCATTTGACAGTCTGTTCCGCACGCTGGCGGACTCTGGCCGGCGACTCGTCACCGATTACAACAAAAGGTTTTTCAAGGATGATTGTAAAGGTGCCTGGCGGCAGGCGTTTTCTGAGCTGTGCGATGTGCTGGGCGAAATCGACAGCCGTCGGGCCGGCAGCCGGTTTCCGGACCGTTTGTCGGGTACGGAGGACGGGGGCGGATTCTGATGGTTCGGCCGCCGGCGAGGTTGAGTTGGGTGTCTCGGCCGCCGAACCGATAACGGTGGCGATCAGAGTGAGGACAACCAGCGCCGTTGTTTGAGGCACGAATGGGCTCCTCTTTCGAGCTCGATTACGAGCGAAGGACGGGAAAAAAACAGATTTGCTCTGGATTGACTTTTCAGGTTCCCGTATGATCCGCGTCTTGTAGGGCTGTACGATCATCCATTATGTCCCGAACGTCAGGGCCAGAACCACGGCAATGATGCCGAGAATCCCAAGAATGGTCCACCAGATGGACTTACCGGACCATGGACGGGTATCGGATATCAGGAACATGCCGCAGGCTGGACACATGTCGGCATCTTCGTACATTTCTGCACCACATTCGGGGCAGACTATGGTCTGGTTGTCATCATCATCATCATCATCGATATCCGGGTATTCGCGATCTTCCAGTTCGCTGGTCGATTCATCCCAGTTTGCAGGGCTCATGGTGTGGTCCTGATGTGGGGTTTGCCCACAAATTGAGAGTCCAGATCCAAAACCGACTTGAGTTTGGCTCTGGTCGGAAAACCATGCATGGCACGGATCGCAGGGTGCCAATTGCTACGATAATGATGCCGTGTGGAAAATAGCCATATTAGCAGATCCTCGTTACGGAAAACTAGAATCACATAACATTCATTTTAACGGATCGCATTCTCGAGCCCAAGAGTCGAGGGTGGGTCATCGTCAAGGAGGACGAACGTGCAAACCCTCAAGACAGCAGTGGTTGTTGTTTTATTGCTGGTCGTCTTTTACGGCGTCTATGAAGTCCTGAATCGTCCCCCGGATGATCCTCCGCCGTCTATTGTCGAACTGGAAGATCAGGGTGACATCGGACCGCCTGAGATCAACTTCGGGATGGCGTCCGAGTCTGGGATCAGCAACCCGGTTGTCTCCATACCGGAGCCGTCCGCAGCCTCGGGCTCGACCGGCGCTTCCCCTGTTCCCGCCGCTTCGGCCATGTCCGACTCAAGCGTTCCCAGTGCACCGGCCCTCGATTCGTCCATTTCCTTTCCACCGTTGCCGGGCAGTGCAAAACCTAAAACGGACATCTCGTCCGCAGCTACCGATACGGCAGCGCGCGACCATGCACCTGTCGCGCCGTACCCGCCGATCGGCAGTGATTCGAAGGAATCTAGCAACAGTGTTGGGGCAATGGGCGGACCGAATGTCCTTCACAATCCTTACGTCAATCAGGACGCAAGCGGCGTTTCACGTAGCGCGCCCGTCCCATCGAATAGTGTTTCCTCGCTTGGAAAGGAAGCGTATAAACGCGCACTCCGTTCAGGCCGATCAGCGATCAAGTCCGGAAAGTACCATGATGCGCTGCACATGCTGTCGATGTTCTACAAGAGCCAGGATTTGACGCAGGATGAGCAGAAAGAACTGCTCGATCTCTTGGATCCGTTAGCGGCGCGAGTCATTTACTCGCGGGAACATCTTGTCGAGGCGCCGTATAAAGTGCGCCGGAATGAGACGCTGATGGACATTGCCAACCATTTCAACGTGCCGTGGCCTTTGCTCCAGAAGATCAATGGAGTCGAGAATCCGCAGGTGTTATTACCTGGCCGCGAGTTAAAGGTCGTTTCCGGCCCGTTTCGAGCGGATGTCGACCTGAAGGCACATGAGCTGACGGTTTTCTTGGGCGAGCTCTATGCGGGCCGATTTCCAATCGCCATCGGAACTGATCCGGTGCCGGTTGAAGGGGAATATCGCGTCCGCGACAAACGCCTGGACCGCCCCTATTTCACTAAAGAGGGCCGTGAAATACCGACGACGAATCCCCGGAATCCGTTTGGCCACGTCTGGCTCGATCTGGGGAAGGAAATCTGTATTCATGGAAGCCCTCCCGGTGGATCGACGTTGCCTCAGGGGTGCATCAGCCTCAGTCCACGCGACGCGGACGATGTGTTCGGTATCCTGTCGCTGGGATCACAAGTCCG
>JAJSAJ010000116.1 GCA_024274855.1 Planctomycetota bacterium
CGGGGAGGGAGCGGCCGTCGGCATGACATGCCGGCCTTAGCTCAATAGACTCGCTCACCAACGGCACAAGGCCGTTGGGGTCGATCAGCCGAAAAAATAGCAGCGAAATGCAAATCCAACTGCAGACGGCTAAACAGTTACGATTTTTCGTGTTTTTCATGGGCCACGAACCGTTCGCTGGTTCAACGTGACCGGTTCTTTGTCGAGCGGTAACGGCGCGTTCGCGCGGCGTAATGGGGCACATGGAAGAACCGCTTCTCAATGAGAAGATTCGAGGCACAACGGGAGACTGCTACAGCGCACTAACGAACAGCACGCAACCCGCGTTCCTTAGTGGAGAAGAGATCGAATCAAAGCAAGAACGCTTGATTCAGAAGATGAAGCGAAATCAGGGACTCGCAAAGGTGTGGCAACGCCACAACCGTGCCCGTTTCGTTCATCCCAGGCAGGGTGGGTGCCGAGCAGATCACCGGCAGGCAATCCGCTCCAATCGTCACCTGGCAAGAGTCGCCCGTATCCGGCGAAATGAACACACACCGGTTACGACCGCACTGTTGGTTGCAAGGCGCGTCACCCTCTTGGTTGCCATGCTGGTCACATGGGCAAGAGCTGGCTACGGACGAAGTGTTGACCGGGTGCGCGCCGTGCACATGGTGGGAGCAGCAACCGAACACCATGTGCACGGACACTGTCAAAATCATCCCAATGTGGACAACGCGGTTCATGATTGCTCCCGTGCGACCTGACCCTACCATCGTGAATCTCGAAACGGGCTTCCCCGCAAGACGGTAACCGTTCACGGAATGTAAGCCGCCGGTTCGCTTCCAAGCGGTCAGACCCATTTTCGGCGACAAGATGCGTTCGCGTAAACAAACGCTTTCTCCGCCGAAAACTGCGTCAGACCCCAGCGGCGCGAACGGCTACGCAAGACTTTCCACGGCAGGCTGTAGGGTTCTGCGATGAACACTCGTGGACAGAAAACATGCCCGCAGCGCAAATCACACCCGATGACTCTAACACCAAAACGCCGTGCGGGATACCCTCAGGTAAGGGGGGGACGCACGGCCGACCCATGATGCGCGGCCGAGTATAGGCCGTTTCGGCCCTGGTGGGAATAGTCCAGTTGAGTCGGTTATCAAGGTTTCCAACGCACCGTGGAAGAGCCATGCAACCTCTCCAACAGCCGCGGCCGGTCAAAGGGATATCGACTGTGCAGGCCTTGATCGTAATCCGGTCCAGCAGCAGGCAAACAGGTTTCGGCTGCAGTTCCAAACCTCTTGTAGCGTCCTGGATTACGCCATGTCCCGCTCGGCAAGCGGGACCTACCCGGACCACCTTACGATCAAGGCCGACCGTGCAGGCCTTGCTCAGTCGCACGCCCCCCCTCGCCAAAAAATCGACCTTCCGCTACATTGACCGCAGTGATTGAATCACTTTCGGCCAGATTCAGATTCCTATCTCGCTGGGCTTGCTATTCTCGGCCCGCCGATTCCTGAACAGTACCTGATGCGTTCGATCATGTTTTGCAAGTGGCTATGGCAATCGATCGTTGCCGGGCTAGCGCCTGTCGTTTGGACGATAGCCGATGCTTGCACCGTTGTTCGTCCGCAATTCCACTCCAGGTAAGAAGTCTTCGTTTGAACCATGCAAAGGCTGGGCATATCGTCCAGGTCCTTTTGGGATGAGTGTCCCATTTGACGACTCTTCGCGGAAGTCGTCTGTTCACGCAGTCTTCCGAGAGAATTCAGGTATTTCCATGTGCCAGTCAAGAGCAGAATCCGCCGCGAGCGAAATCGCCGCGGCGTGTCAGTCACCCGGGAACGAAACTCTAGAGGAAGCAGACGCCGGGTTCCGGCAATTTGGGCTTAGCGACCCTTTGATCAAGGCAGTCGAGAGTTCCGGATACTCGACTCCGACGCCTATTCAGGCTCAGGCAATTCCACTCTTGCTCGGCGGTCGCGACGTTCTTGGCCAAGCGCAAACGGGCACGGGCAAGACAGCAGCTTTCGCGCTACCGATACTTGATCGAATTGATCTAGACAAGAAACAACCGCAGGTCCTGGTCCTTACTCCAACTCGCGAATTGGCAATCCAGGTAGCCGAGGCGTTTGAGAAGTACGCCGCCCACATGCGTGGGGTGCACGTCGTGCCGATTTATGGCGGACAGGATTATCACGTTCAGTTTCGGCAGCTGAACCGGGGCGCTCAGGTTGTTGTCGGCACACCTGGCCGGGTGATGGACCACATGCGACGCGGTTCTCTGAACCTTGACGGGCTTCAGGCTCTTGTGTTGGACGAGGCCGACGAGATGTTGCGCATGGGCTTTGCGGACGATGTCGAATGGGTTCTCACGCAGGTGCCCAAGCAGCGGCAAATGGCACTATTCTCGGCCACCATGCCGAGGCCGATTCGCCAGATCGCTCAGCAACACCTCAAAGACGCTGTCGAAATCACGATATCGCAGCGGGCGGCGACCGCCGACACGATTAATCAGCGTTATATCATCGCCGCACCTCATCAAAAACAGGCTGCTCTGGCACGCATTCTCGAAGCGGAACCGATCGATGGCGTTCTCGTTTTTGTAAAGACGCGGAACACAACGGAGCCTCTGGCCGAGTATCTAGCGCAAGCGGGTTTCAAGACCGCCGCGTTGAACGGCGATGTGCCACAGAAACAACGTGAACGCATTGTCGATCGGCTGCGATCGGGCAAGGTCGATATTGTCGTGGCAACGGATGTTGCCGCACGTGGCTTGGATGTGCAACGGATTAGTCACGTCATCAACTACGACTTGCCGTACGACAGTGAAGCGTATGTGCACCGGACCGGCCGCACGGGTCGAGCGGGGCGTAGTGGCGAAGCGATCCTGTTTGTGCATCCGCGTGAACGCCGTCTGCTGAAGCGACTCGAACAAGCAACCCGGCAGACGATCGAGCCGATGAGTCTGCCATCAAACCGTGCCATAAACAAACAACGCGTTGCTCGTTTCCATGAAAGAATTACAGAAGGGCTGGCTTATAAAGAACTCGAGACATTCCAGTCGATTGTCGATCATTATCGGCGCGAGAACGATGTATCACTCGAACTGATTGCAGCCTCGTTGGCCGTTCTGGCCAACGGAGAAAATCCGTTTCTTGTCAAGGATGAAGTCAAGCAGGTTCGCTTCTCGCACGATTCTCGGCGTGAACCGCGCGATGATCGTTCGCGTTCACACAAACGAGACTTTCAAATCAACCGTCGCTCGAGTTCGCAGTTCAGCGAATCGGGAATGGAGACCTATCGAATCGAGGTCGGGCGAAGTCATCAAGTCCAACCGGGCAACATTGTCGGTGCAATCGCCAACGAAGCCGGCATCGGCAGCGAGTCGATCGGCAAGATCAAGATCTTTGATCGCTTTAGTACGGTAGATCTTCCGGAAGGCATGCCGCGTGAGTTGCTCGACGTTCTCAGGAACGTCCTCATTGCGGGACGCAGGCTTCAGATATCGAGGATGGATGGTTCACGATCGCGTCCCAGACGTTTTGAAAACGGCAGTCAACCCTACAGTAAATCGAAGTCCAAGCCGAAGTTTCGCAAGAAGGGGCCGAGCAGGCACGTTCACGCTGCGGCGAAATGACGTGAAGCAAGTCGGCCTCCTTTTTTCGCGGTCAAAATCCGATCCGTGGATTAAACACAAGGCCGCGAAAAAGGGCGCCAGACCCCGCGCATTCAACGTTTTCTCCCAGACAGCTAAAGTGTTACGTAATAAACCTGGCCCCGGAGGCCACGCCACCATCGCCAGGCCCGGAGAGCCGACACAAGATCAACCCCAAACAATACTGCGCGACAAATTCAACTTGAACAACACCATGGGATACAGCAACTACTGACGATCGCTGTTCATCGATTCTTCTTTGTGTCACCCCTTCGGGGTTCCCCGAGGTGGTTGTGGGTACCCCGTTCACCGGTGTCTGACGGCACCGGCTAGGGTTGTAACGGCCCTTCGGGCCTCCGAACGCCCGGATCCCCGCCAGCAACACCGGTTGCAGCCCTTCGGCCTGCCCCTCCGAGACGCCGGGCCCGGAGGGCCCAAACAGCCCTTGCCAGGCCAGCGTAAGCCCCCGGAAGCCCGATGGTGGAACCTTGCGGTATAACGAATAACCGAATCGCAACTGCAATTCGCCCTTCCGTGCACTGTCTCCGAGTCAACCTGAATGTGTTCATCGCAAAGCAGTAAGGAAGCAATACGATGGTTGAGAAGAAACTCCGATGGGGCATACTTGGCACGGGAGCTATCGCCCATCAGTTTGCCAAGGGGTTACAGGATGTTCCTGATGCGCAACTCGTGGCTGTGGGGTCCCGTGCTGAAGAAACAGCGAACAGGTTTGGCGATAGATTCAGCGTGCAACGCCGTCACAATAGCTATGAAGGGCTGGTGGCAGATGACGAAGTGGACGTCGTTTACATAGCAAGCCCTCACAGCCTTCACAAGGCAAACGCCATTTTGGCCTTGGAGGCAGGAAAGGCTGTCTTGTGTGAAAAACCTTTCACAATTAACGCCGACGAATTACGTGACGTAATCGATGTTGCACAAAGCAAGAACCTGTTTCTCATGGAGGCAATGTGGACCCGCTGCTTTCCCATTATGGACAAGGTCCGCACTCTTGTGGCTGACGGCGCAATTGGCACGATCGATATGTTAGCCGCCGACTTCGGGTTCCGTGAACCGTTTGATGCGGAGAGCCGCGTATATGACCCTCGCTTTGGCGGTGGCGCCTTGTTGGACGTTGGCGTCTATGCCCTGTCTTTTGCGTCGATGCTGCTGGGTAAGCCTGCACGAATAGCCGGTCTTGCCCAGTTGGGGCCATCCGACGTGGATCATCGAAGTGGTTACTTGTTGGCGTATGACGCGGGCCCATTGGCAGTCTTGTATGCGGCTGTGGCAACGGACTCTCCTCAGGAGGCCACGGTGATGGGCTCGGAAGGTATGATCCGTATTCAGTCGCCATGGTGGCAACCGTGTCGCATGATCCTGATCCAGGACGGGAACGAGCAGATTATCGAGGCTCCGTACTTGGGAAATGGCTATTGCCACGAGGCGATGGAAGTGGGCCGCTGTTTGGCGAAAGAGGAAACCGAAAGCCCCCTCATGCCACTCGACGAGTCTCTGGAGATTATGGATACCATGGACGCATTACGCAGCCAATGGGGCCTGCGTTATCCGATGGAATAGCTGCCGATGCTGTGAAGGCAACTTGCCGGACGAGATTGAATCGAAGATCTTGTTCACGGCGGCGTGAGCCGGGCAACGTCGGACGCGCATGGGAATATTCGCTCGAGTCTTCGATC
This sequence comes from Planctomycetota bacterium, assembly GCA_024274855.1. Classification (GTDB taxonomy): domain Bacteria; phylum Planctomycetota; class Planctomycetia; order Pirellulales; family Pirellulaceae; genus JAJSAJ01. The sequence continues at coordinate 5,329 of JAJSAJ010000116.1, forward strand.
TGGATTAGTGAAGATAAGTGGCGATTAGTGTTCTAGTCTTTCTCCCGTTCAGTCGATTACTTGGCATTTGGCTAAAGTGTTCGCCATTTCTTTTTAGAGCTCGTAACCGTTCACGGAATGTAGGCCGCCGGTTCGCTTCCAAGGGGGCAGACCCATTTTCGGCGACAAAATGCGTTCGCGTAAAGAAACGCTTTCTCCGCCGAAAAGTGCGTCAGACCCCAGCGGCGTGAATGGCTACTAGAGATCATACGTCCATCGACATGAATATGTGAAACCGGGCTCGGGATGGACGACGGACCAGTTCAGAATCGAACCGTTGCGGATGGATGCTTGTCGCGTAGGTTGTACGATGGTGACGGAGTCGGGTTTGTCCTTTTCGTATCGAACCAGACCGAAGTTCGCGTACCGTTTGTTTTCTGGGAGCAAGATCCAGGACGTAGCCACCTCGGGGCTTCCGTCTACTTCGAATCGCCACCATTCAGTTTTTTCGCGATTCGAATTCGTTGCGTTGTGTGGGATAATCGCTTCGACAACGATATCGACAGTCTGGCCAACCGCGACATCTCGGAAGTCGAGTTTCACTTCCCAAACATAAGGTCCCTTACCGTCGGTCACGGACAGATTACAGCGGCGCAATACCGGCTTGAGTTCCGAGTTGTCGCATCGGATCAAGATATTCTGAAAGTCCCAGAGTGACTGCATGCGCAACGCCGTTTCACGTTCCACCACGCTCGTTTTTCGGACAGTCACATAACGGCAAATGTAGATGCGCCGTTCTTTGGGGGCGATCGTTGAGCCTTCCGCGACGTACCACTTGCGCAAGTCCGTAATCCGCGAATCACTGATGATGTCAAGGCCCTGCTCCTCGAAAAGCGGACTTGGTTCCGAAGCCTCGACGAAGTCAATTGGTTTCCAAGGTGCAATCGGCCCGTACTCGAGCAGTGTGAGCATTTTTCCATAGTCTTCACGGGCTTCGGCAATCGCATAGGTCAGCATCGCATTGACGCGTGCATGTCGGTAAGTTCGCCAGGCAAACCAGGGCAATACGCCAAGCAAGAGGACAATCACGGGGATGTATAGATAGGCCACCCAATCGCGTGGCGCGGTAAACAAGCTCCAGTACTGGCGTCGCGAGGATTTTTGAAGTTTTCTTGCTTCAATCGTTGCCACGATCGCTTTCGCACCACGCCCTTTGGCGTCCCGTGTGTGCTTGGCGGAAACCGATGTCACATGCGACGTCGGATCCCACGTAGGATTCTCTACGTGATAATTCGCAAAAACGTCCGGACGGGTAGCCAGGGAGTGCCGAGCCACACAGTAGCCGTGGCGAACCAGACCGCTCACTTCGCGTGGACTGAATCTGTCCATGTCTGTTCGCATGTGGCTGACTTGAATTTGTACTTCAGGATGCAAGGCGGTCGGGTCTTCTTCCTCCGAGACAATCCTGGTGATCGGTGAAAAGACAAATCCTTTGGCGTTCGTAAAGTGTTCTTTTTCCAATTGCCATACGCGATCCATCAGGATGTACGAGGATCGCATGGCGGTTCGCAAGAAACCACCTACGCGCTCGGGGCGTGAAACCTGGAACTTCTTGCCCGCATCGCTCGCGATGATCGCATCAAATCCCCGTACGTCGTTCCGTAGGACATCCTCCCCGGTCGTCTTCTGGAAAGCGACTTGCAATAGCCTGCGGTTTTTGGAAAAGCGATCGCTATGCGATCGCTCGTTCCCATTGCCGTTGTCGTTTCCGTTCGCGCCGATCAGATGGCCCAAGTGCTTGTCTTCGTATAGATCACTTTGGGCGAGCAGGCGTTCAAGACCCAGATAGAACTGTTGAGGCTGTTCGACGATCGCCGACATTTGGTTGCGCCCATCAGGCGAGCCTGTGACGGACGCGTAGAGTTCTGTCAAGCGGCGCAGCGGTGTGTGTTGCTTGGATTCCGCAGCTTGATTCCACGCGGAAATGGCGCCTTCCAGATCTGTGAAATCAGCGTCGGTGATGGTCGTTGCTTGCGTCTGTTGCAAATAGCGAAACATGCGTACGCCAAGGTTGTCGTAAACGCCGCCATCGGTAAAGAACTGAGTCTGAAAGTCGCCCTCCTGAGCCCCGACGACTTCCGCACTTAATTCCAACGGTGGAAAGAAGCCCGGAAATGCTGATGACGCTGCTACCGCCATTGGCACAGTCACCAAGCCGACATGATGGTGGGCCATTGTCAAACCACCGGAGGATTGACGCTGTTCCATCAGCAGGCCCCGGCGAGTAAATGAACTTAGTCCTCCACCACTGAGACTTGTGCTCAAGATATGAAGTTCGGGGGAGGCGGGAAGTTGAAAGAGGCACGTATCACCGTATAGATACCGTTTGTAATGATTCTCGAGCAGCATCGTTCGTGTTAAACGCCGCTTGCTTCCCACTCGGGTAATACGTCGTGCAAGCCCGCGTGCCAGGACAAATGGATATCGGCGGACAATCCGGTTCCGTACATCCAGGGCGACAAAATCGAGAATCTCCTGTGCCGCTTCGTCGAAATCTTTCGCGTCGCCACAATAACGGTCCCAATTGAGCACCAAATGGCCGGCCAGGACACTTCCACCGGATACCGAGGTGATGTGAGTCACACAGCTCAGCAAGCCTGCATCACGCAAGTAACGCACGGCGCCCAGATGATACAAGGTTGCCCGAAATCCACCGCCTGAAAGTGCTAGTCCGAAGTTTGGCATAATGATTCTCTTGTTTTCCACAGCCAGGGAACTGCGCGAAATCCACTGCGTGGAAACGCCAAAAACGTGTCATAAAGCCATGTCCGTGAACGACAACGGGCGAGGCAGAAGGGCGCTAACAGCCGTCCGGCGACAGGTTGTTGAATTTTGCCAACGAAGGATAGGCGAATTGCCTGTTTCAGAAAAGACTGATTTGCGGCGACGGGGAGAGTTGAGGAGTTTAGTGTAAACGGGCTGTTTTCGGAGTGGCGTGCTCGCCAGTTTGCCATCCGTGCGCCGGTTGACTAAAGCAAGCTAGTGCTGTGACAAGGCTAGGAATTGGTGGCACTGGCTCCGCCAGTGTTTGCCTTTGTTCTTGCATAGCCTTGTGAATACTGGCGGAGCCGGTGGTACCCAGGCCTAGCCAAAGACCCGAACTTTGGGCAAATTGGAGCCGTTAGGACGCTGGAGGTTTGTTGCGCGTCGGCATGCGAGGAATGTGCTCGAATAGGGGTCTGCCGCGTAGCAAGCGGTGCTCGATCAACGTATCCGATGAGTGATTACGTGGTGCGAGCGACGGCACGCCGGAGTCTTCCAAAACGGATAAGATGTTATGTAACTGTTTAGCCGTCTGGCAGCGTTCTGGGATTTCTCTCAGAACCCGGAGAAGCAGGCTTTCCGGGAGGGCGAAGCTCCCGCTGAGTCGATCACTTGCCATCTGGCTAAAGTGTTACGATGTTACAAAGGCATTTGCGACTCGGCTCGACTGTTTCTTGTCTGCCACGACGGATGATATCCGCAATTTGCGAAGGCGGCGGAGGCAACGCGACGATCACTTGGAATGCGGTTTGCGGTCGTGCTTGTTCTCGCACGCGATGACGCACTTGGCCAGGCTGCTCGGGAAAACGCCGATGTGCGTCGTGCTGCTGCTCGAGGAATATGACAAGTTTCCGGATTCGCCACGGCCATTGGGATGGGCGCTGCTTCAAGCGGTCAAGCCGGATCAGGCGAAGGCGGTCGCCAAACATTTGAGAAATGATCGTGTCGATCGGTTGCTGAAGCGAAACTGACGGGCGTTTTCGTCGATGTATGCCGAAGGAATGTCGTACGACGGAACCATGGCGACATCCTTGGTCGAGAAATAGCCCGATTCACTTGTGTCGCCTCCGATAAACAACGTGTAGCCGTGTTTGACCGCTTGTTTAATCGTGGTCATGAAATCGTCGAGTGGGACGTTATTATAAGTGCGGCTATGCCACCAGTTGTCAGGGCATTCGTATTCGGCTTTCTTCCAGTAGGGTGAGGCCATCAATGAAAGGACGTCGACATAATCATTGGGGTGGATCTTGACCACGTTCTCCAGGAACTGTCGGGGCGTCATCTGGTGGCCGCCATACGTGATCTTCTTCGGAGGTCGGCCAAGGTGGTAATCGAGAATCGATTGAATGGTTTCCAACACGATCCGTTCATTCCAAGACTGGCTCTGCCTGATACTCCTGAGGTACGTGCTCATTTCGTTGAACATCTTGTCGTGCGCGTGAAAAACCTGTTTTGGCTTCATTCCCGTATAGGCTGTCGATGGAACACAGCCGTATTCTTTCCAGATTTTCAGGACTGCGTTCCCCTGCGAACCCTGCGCGAAATGCGAGTTACCGTGGGTGCGGACGAACCGTCTCGCTTTTTCCACATACTCCCAGTAAACTGTGTGGAGTTCCGAGAACTTGAATTTCTGTTTGTGCAAGCGGTAACAATCCGATTCCAACAACGAAGTTGCGGCATAACACCAGCACATTCCCGAGTTGCCCTGGGATATGGGAGCGTTGTGCCAACTTCGAGTAAACTGGTCGACCGCCGTGGGCAAGTCGCGGTCCGCGAAATCCATTTTGAAGCTGAGTTTTGGGGCTTGTTTCTTGGTTTCAAAGTTTGCCGTGCCTTGTTTGATGGTTTTCAAGAACGAGTTCTTATACTCGATGAACTTGCCTTTGTCTCTTTTCTGGGGAAAAGCCGTTGCCGTAGACAATGTCCATAGTGTGACGACCGTGATAATGTGCAAAGTGATTTTCATGGGATTGGTCCTTCGGTGTCGATTCAGCGAAACGTTGTTTCGATCGTATCTTCCGGCTGGCCTCAGTTCAAGCTTTGGTGCGGGGGGAAGCTCGTCTCCGGCAGCTCGAGCCGGTTACCCGAATGTAACCGTGCCGGCCGGCTACGTCTTTGGGTTGCCGGTTGGCATCTCGTTTTTTTCCCGTGCGTATTCTGAACCACTGCTTATTCAGCTTGCCGATGCGTTCGAACAGGCCACAAAGTGCCGGAATCCACAGCAGTTTCTTCAACATGCACCCCTGGACGCGTGAGACTTTCTGGAACTTCGACGCGAAACGGTAGTTCTCCGGTCGCGCGAGTTGGTCTTGCCGAATCAAAGCGACCGTCCCGGGTTGGCCGTTTCCTTTGCTTCGACAAAGACACCGCCGTCTTTGTTCACGTATGAACATATGTAACCGTTCACGGAATGTAGGCCGCCGGCTCGCTTCCAAGGGGTCAGACCCATTTTTGGCGACAAAATGTGTTCGTGTAAAGAAACGCTTTCTCCGCCGAAAATTGCGTCAGACCCCAGCGGCGTGAACGGCTACGAACATATTTGTTCACGTATGAACAATATGTTGCACAGACGACGCGCCCTCTTTCCTTGCACCTGCCCTGACTTACGGTCTCTCGCTATGAATTCCATGAAATCCACGAGCTACCCTTGACCTCCGGCAGAGGAATCCAGTATAGATCGGCTCCTATTCCGAAAACGTGGCCGAAAACCGTGGTCGGGTGCTCCGCGGCTCAGCTAAGTAGCTTGAGGAGCGACTCTCTCGACGCGTCGAAACGGCCATCTCTTGCTGTGAGCTGTGTCATGTTCCATGCGTGGCGGATTGCCTTCGTATTCATGTTGTTCCAGGCTGGCCGTGCCATGGCTCAGGTGCCCGTTGATACCTCAAATGGGCCCACTGAATTGTCCCAGCGACAACCGGCCGAGGATTGGCAGCCCATTGTCGGTCCTAATCGATTCCAATTGGACAATGTTGGTACTGGTAATCTGGATCAAGATAGCATTGCCGGGCCGAACACTTGTGGCACTTCGGTCGATTGCGATTCGAAGGAGGGCCCGCAACTGGATGTGTTCCGGGGATATCGTGTCAAACAAGGTGGAATCGAATGGATCGTCGGGGATGGCAACCAGTTCGGGATGTTCTCTTTCGGATCCGACCATTATGCGGAATCAGGACTGCAGTCGGGACTCGAGATAGGACTCCGGTTCCAGTTCCTTGCCGGTCCCGATAGAACGGATATGCCACCGCGTGTCTTTGACTTCAGTATCGGTTACCAGAAACGCCAATTGATAGGGGGGTTCGCGTACGATGTCGCGATTGCCGTTCTGGCGGCGAGCGATTTTGAGGGGAGCAGTCGCGATGGCGTTCGTTTTCCAGGCCACGCAGTTGGTTACCTGACGCTGACGGATTCTGTCGACGTTGTATTCGGGGCCGATTTTCTAGACCGTGCGGATATCAGACTGTTGCCGGTCGCAGGATTGATTTGGTGTCCTACGCCTGTATTGCGTTTGGAACTCGTTTTTCCTACTCCGCGCATCGACTGGCAAATCACCGATAAACGTCGCTTGTATCTCAACGGCGGGCTGGGCGGTGACACATGGGCGATCGAACGCGATTCCGAGTTGGATGATCTGGTCACCTATCGCGATCTGCGTATCGGCATCGGACTGGAACGTATCGAGGCAGGGGACACTCCGACCGCAATCGAGATCGCCTTTCTTTTTGATCGGAAACTCGAATTCCGATCCGGCGACGGTGACTACCGTCCCAACGGAACTGTGATGATTCGAGCGATCACCAGGTATTGACCCTGATATTTCACGAGCGATCTGGTTCGGGGCCGCCAGTCGGCCATCTGCTCCGTCAAAGACACCGCCGTCTTTGCTCACGTATCAACACGACGCTATGTGGACGACGACTCCTTTTCTTTGCATCGGCCTCGCCGCACCACTATCAGCTGGTGTGTGTGATGACGCCGATGCTCCACGGCCCCTGCAGGCGTACCGCACCGGAGCATTACGGCTTCCAACCAGCTTGTTCATGGAAAATGAAGCAAAACGTCAGCTGGAGTGCATGTAGTGAGTGTAGGCTAGATGCGCGATGTGCGCGGTTTAGCGATGGTTTTGGCATGTGGTCAGGCCGGCATTGATCGTAAGGTGGTCCAGGTAGGTCCCGCTTGCCGAGCGGGACATGGCGTAATCCCGGACGCTACAAGAGGTTTGGAACTGCAGCCGGGACCTGTTTGCCTGCTGCTGGACCGGATTGCGATCAAGGCCGGTCAGGCCAGGGTGCAAGGCCGAGAGTCGCGCGAAGGTGATGTCTAGTGAAACGGTAGGGGTTGCATTGAATGGGAAAACATGAAAAATGGCCGTATGGTCAGGACGCCCCGCTGCAGAGCATTTTGCGGACGTGATGCAGAATAGCTGGTTCGACTTGGTTAACCAATTCTCGTACCAATCGGTACCGTTTGCAGCAGCGACGGACGTACGATGGATTGAACACGAACGCAGCGGCAGCCCGTGTTTGGCTACCGGGCTGTCACTTGGTGGTTCATGACACGTTCGGTGCAGCGGGCCGGTTCAGAGTCTGACTCGGTAGGATGTGCACATGATGGGCGGATGTTTGAAGTTGGATACCGGATTCTGGTGTGCCGGCGTGAGCACTGATTGGGCGTGTTGAACGCGCGAGCTTGTCATCCTACTTTGGTCGTGGCCGAAGGCCGCGTTAAGTGTTTGTTAGCGAAGAATGTAAGAGTTGTGCCGGAAAACAGGTGATCTGATGTGTTTTGCCAAGTGGCAAAAACAGTTCACCAAATCTCTTTTGCAAATAGAAGCAAATCCACTCTGGATGGTTTTCACCTCGGATGGTGTTCATCAAGGGAAGTGGATCGAAAGGTTGGTACCTCATGAGACTCGCGAGAATTGTTTTCAATCCGATCGTTGGTTGCTTTTTAGTCTTAATGCTGGTCGTTTTCAGCGTTGCCGACGCTCAGCAAGCGAGCGAAACGACCGAGGAGATCCTTGAGAAGTTGAAGGCGAAACTATCGCTTTCGACTCAGGTTGAGACGAAAGAGCTTGAGGAGATTATCCGCGTTGGTCAGGCAGGGTACGAGCGAATCAGCAAGATCCCCGACTACTCGTGCCTGCTAATCAAGCATGAGCGTGTTGAAGGCAGGCTCGGGGGTTACCAATACATGTTTCTCAAAATCCGTCACGAGCAGAAGGAAGGCGACAAGATCACGGTTCCATTTAGTGTTTACGTGAAGTTTCTCAAGCCGGTGAGCATAAAGGACCGTGAGGTGATTTATGTCAAAGGCAAGAATCAGGGTGATGTGATTGCGCGTCGTGGTGGGCGGCGAAACCCCCACATGACTGTTCAATTGGATCCCAAAAGTCCGTTGGCCATGAGTGGCCAGCGTTATCCGATTACCCAAATTGGATTCTTAAGTCTGGTCAGTGAGTTACTCGGAGCAATGAAGAAAGAAAAGGCGGGCGACGGTTTGGCCGTCCGAGTTTATCAAAATGCGAAGCTGAATGACCGGAAGTGCACGCACTACGAACTGCTGCACACGAAACACGTGCCCGGTCAGGAGTATCAAAAAGCCCAGTTGTTCGTGGATGATGAACTGAGAGTTCCCGTCTATTTTGCGTCGTACGCCTGGCCCGAAAAAGAAGGTGACGAACCGGTGTTGCTCGAGGAATACACGTACACTCGCCTGAAGCTGAACATCGGCTTGACGGACAAGGACTTCGATCCGAAGAATCCCGAGTACGGTTTCAAGGAGATCGAAGATCTACCGCCCGATGCGAGTCCAGAGTAGCGTGTCTGCCGCTGAGTGACCGTCGGAAGGCCATGCTGGGGGTCGCGTCATGTGGATCATTTTCCTCGGCGCCGTTGCAGCAATAGCGGTCGCGGATTGACCTTGCGAGACGCTTTGGCGAGCCGGCTTGGGAGCGGCCAGCAGCTTCCTGTCGTGGTAAATGTCAACCAAGTCTTAAATCATCCCGCCTTCTTCAGGTGTTGGCTCAACTTCTCCACATAGAGAGACAACATCTCCTGCATGTCATCGAGCGTAAAAAGGTGGGGATCGCAACGCAAGCCAATGGTCAACTGGCGACGATAAGTGACGATTGAAAAGGCTGCACGCGTTCTGGAGCGTAGGGGAGGGAAGCCACTGATTCGTTCAAGGATCAGATTGCCGGCAACGATACACCCGGCTTGGCGTGGAAACTTGGCCAGAAACCGGCGAGTCGGATCGCCCACATTGCTGAGGATTGCGGTCGACATCGTTCGAGGGAGTGACAGGACTAGGGGGAGCAAACCTCGCACGTCGGCCCCCGCGCTGATCATATCGACAAACTGTTCTCCCAGGTGGGCGTGTCTGATCAGGGCGGTTTCTTCGTGAATTCCGGTGGCGAGCTGTTGCGCGTTCCCCAGTTCCGACGTTTTGCGCGTAAGGAAGGAATAGCCAATGATATTTGTTGCCGGGGTCTCGTAATCCCGCGTATCACGCAAGTCGATAGGCATCATAATCCGATACCGATTCCCGGACATTCGCCTTCGTTTGGTCGAGTTCCATTGATCCATGGTGTGGAACAGCTCGAGTATCAAGAGGTCATTGAGCATGGTGCCCTGTTGACGAGCCGTGTCACGCAACTGCTTGAACTCACTTTGGTTAAACGTGAATGAATGGTAACCAGGGAATTCTGTTGTTGCCCGGCTTGGTTGCGGCGGATGCAGAACAGTGCAGCTGCGCCCCATGATCCGGTACAAGTGTGTGAGGCTTGCACGAATCTGGCGCCCTGCTGGATCAGACGCATCTAAATGCCGGCACCCATCAGCACGGCCTCGAAGTCGCGACGATTTGATCGCGAACATTGTTGGGTGAGGTTCCTCGACTGCCGTGCGCGCACCGTAGATCGCCAGCAGGTCGCCCAGAAAACGATACGCCCCAATTCCGTCGCAGCAGGCGTGGTGGAATTGTGTGATCAGTTGGACACGCTCCGGCCCCTGGCGAATCCAGATCCGAAGGCCAACTTCATTGCGCAGATCAATCCACTCGCCGTTGGCAAGCGTGACCGGCACGTCTTCCTCGCCCCAGTCAACAACCGGCAATTGGCCTTGGGCGGACACCCAGCATCGGGATTGCTGTTTGGCCGGCCGTACGAAAGCGATCAGCAACGGATGACGTTCCACGGCTTTCACCAGGGCCGTCTGAAATGCCTGACGATCCAACGTCCCGGTCAGTGTCAGGTCGATTACGAATGCCATCGGATACCGCGGTCGATCGTCGGCCAACAGGAATCGTTCAATTGGCGTTAAATGCAAGGGAAAGACACGTTGTCGCGAAGCGGTCGCCATAGGTGGCTCTCCCCAGCATTCATGACGCCAGATGGACGCCAATTCACAAACCTGCACGTCCTCAATGCTAACACGGCGCACGTGCGATATCTGGTGGTTTCTGGATTCAGGGAAAGAAATCCAGAAAAAGAGAGGCGATTTTGGCCACGTCCGCTCCGTTCGGACTTGACCCGTGCCGTTCATTCCCCCCACATACGTCCCGTAAGAATGGCAAATCCAAGAATCGAAACACTTTAGCCGAATGGCAAGCGGTCGATTGAACGGGAGGAAGACTGGAACACTAATCACCACTTATCTTCACTAATCCAGATCGAAGACTCAAACGGGTTTCCGATCGCGCCAGCCCCCACGCATTTACCGTTTTCGCCCAGACAGTTAAAGTGTTACGAAAATCCCTGAACCTCAGTTGTCAGTGGCTGCCGGACGGAGAGGTCGTTGAGGTTGCCGATTCGCCAATCAATAACTGTCGCACTCTTCCGCGTACAGACCCCCATGGGCTCGCCCCATGGGTGAATCAGTCTCGCAGCTAAGGAGGCTCGCCGCCCGAACGCCCCCCAGTAAACGCGACAATAATTGATTCGCCGCCCCTTACTGATTCAATCCATCTTCCGGGCGACCATGCCCTGCATCACTCGACACTGTGGCGAAATCTCTCCTGGCTAGGGTCGCTCGACACGTCTCTGCGTTGTGCAATCGATCTCATCTTGTACCGTGACCCGGCTTCCAAAATCCACCGATTTGGAGGCGCTGTCGCCGCTGGAAAGTTCCGTAGTTCAGCACGAGAGCAACGGCTGCAAACCATGTGAGTACTCGTCGAAATGTGGCAATGGCCAATTCGGTTTTCCCCAAGTCCCGGTACGCAGTCCCGACGTTGTTGATCGCGTTGGGATTTGTGGGGTCCAACTTCTCGGCTGCAAGAAAAACAGCGAGCGCTTCCTCCGTTCGGTCCAATTCGCTCAACACGATTCCGAGATTCAGGATGTTTCCGATGTGTGTTGGTCGCAGGGAAGGAGCTGTTGTCATGTATACCAAGGCTTTTTCGAGGCTGTTCTGCTTTTCGCTTTTCGAAAGGCGTGACGATTGATCTTGAAGACGTGATCTTGCGTCGTCCAGATTGCCCGCACGTGTCAAGTCCAGAGCACTCTGGCTTCTGTCGCCAAGGAACGGAGGAGATCCAGTCAGGATTTCGCACAGAATGGCGCCTAGTCCAAAGACATCCGTGCGTGTGTCGACGTGGTGGACCTCGCCCCGAGCTTGCTTGGGGGCCATGTAGGCCGGTGTATCGTCGCAAAGTCGATTCGCGAGTTATGCTATCACGAAATGACTGCCGGCAGGACGAAAAAACGGCCCCCGCCGCAGAAAGAGGGCGAGGGCCGAATAACGCACCTTGAGGTCTGAACCTCGCTCTCCCGCAAATCGCCTCGAACTCGCTCAAGCAATGCCCATTTCGGGCGCATCTCGCATCGCTGTCGCTAGATGCAGTCGAACAGGATACCGAGTGACGGTAATCGCAGGACGAATCCGAGTTGAAAGGCCGGAGGCAGACAATTCACACCCAAGTGGGGCAGGAACCTGACGTGCAAACGCTGGGTCACGTTGCGGCACAGGGTACCTGCCAAATGTCAATAAATAGGGTTCACTTTCGAGGAGCTATAAAAGTTCAAGCTCCTCAGGGAAACATATCCGGTGGGTTCTGCATATATGCCCTCCATACAAAGAGGAAAAGCACACCAAAAGACGCTGCCCCAGGGCAACGTTGCTGTTCTTTATTCTAAGCTGTTTCGCTCGGCGGTCA
>JAJSAJ010001061.1 GCA_024274855.1 Planctomycetota bacterium
CCCGCTCCCAACTGGATGCCTTGAATACGCCCGGATGCTTTGGGGATCTTGTGGACTCTCTCTTCCCACACGTTGCTTGGGCAAATGTACTTCCATTTGCCAGCTAGGTAGCATTTCTTGCAAGTGAACGTTGCGATTATTGAATCATAACCCACTAGCAACTGCCCACCAGCCTTTCTTCCACGATAAGTTCACTCGCCTCCTGGGCACGTCACCTTAAGGCCGAATGCATCTGTCACACTGGTCGCACGATTGTCTGAATATGCTTGCAGGTTGGACTTGTCCGCCGCATACCCCACCGAGTCCCTACTAAAACACCTCCCCAACTCCGCGCTCAGGCATCGGTGCCTATTCTAACACGATCACGATATTCTGCCGTCCCGTCTGAGCAACATCGACAAACGCGTTGGCGACGCTTCTGGCGTTGATCGTACAGTCCTTAATCTTTGTACCGGTGCCATCGATGGTGATCTTCAAATGCATGTTGCGAAATTTCACGTTCTCGATTTCCACATGGGATATCCCGTCAGGGACACAAGGTCGAAATTGCACGCCATCGGTATCAAAACGCATTCCCACAAGTCCCAGCAAAATCATCCGCAAGTAGGCGGTGGCGGCCCACGTCTGCCGAGAGGTCGCTTTCCAGGGAATGATGCCCTTGCCGCCCGCTTCTTGCATTCCCCCGTAGATTTTCCCCGACAGCGGATGATAGATTTCGGCAAACTGCCGGTCTCGCGTGGCATGCCGGGCGAGATTGAATAACTCATGGGCAAAGATCTTTGTCTTGCCATGTCGCGAAGCCGTCTCGGCCCAGAATCCTTGAATTTGCGGCCAAACGGTGCCCGCGTGCCACGCGAAGGCCGTACCGTCGGCGTTGTCGTAACGGGGAAAACTCGGCCACGCACATGGAATCCCGGCCGGCGCAATGTGCAGGTTTCTGAAGACGGCCTCGGCCTGTTGTGGATCGGCAATGCCAAACAACAGGGCATAACTGTGCCCGAGCCCTTCCTGATGATCACATGGCCCAAACGGTCCGACAAGGAACCGATAGCAACCTTTTTCCTTGTTCCAAAAACGCCGATGGATGGCTTTCTTAAGCAATTCAGCCTTCCTGGCCCAGTGAGGGTCTGAAGGAACGCCCAACGCGTGCGCCATTCTCCCTGCCGTAATATAGGCATTGTAATACAAACAGTTTGTCGACAGGGCCTTCATCGGAATTCCATAACCCGGCGTCAATTTCTTGTTTGGGTTGTTCTTGGGCCAGTCGAGTATCGCACTGGATCCACCACAATCGGCATATGCCATCGGGTAACCGGCAACACCATCACTCCAACCGGGCCCTCGAAAAAGGTGCTCCGCCACGTCAAACTCGGTTTTTTCGGAATACGCAAGAGAATTCCGAGTGGCCTCCATCGCCAAAGCAAGGAATTCTCGGTCACCTGTGTAAAGGTAATGATGCCAAGCCCCTGTGGTCCAGACTATGCAGTCCCAATACTGCCCTCCGATGCGAACGCCGCCATCGGTTCGTCTCAGCACGCTCAACAGCGTGTTGCGAGCTACATTTGGCATGATCAGCGACGCTCCATTCCAGGCGTTGATCGAAGCATCTCGCGTCCACGGTGTTCCGTAATCCAGTCCGGCGAAGATTACCGGAATCGGTTTATCGAGTAATCCACCCTGGAAGAGTGATACGTTCCCGACCAAGTCCCCAATGGCAATACGAAAAGCATCGCTCAAGATACGCTCGTTGGTCCGTAGGACCGGGAGGTAAAGCGCAATTCCGGCAGTCTGCAATTGACCCGTGGGGAACGCGGCCTCTGAGAATCCACCCAACTGCAGCCAAGCCAATATCAACATGGTCAATCGCGCAAGATTCATTTCAAGATGTCTCCAGGGACGAACTGTTTGCACACATTCAGCTTGGTTGAATTCTACGCACCTACTGGCATCAGTGGTAGAGGTCGGCAGTTCCGGAAAAATCGGGCGATGGCAGGGTCCAAGTTGATCCTCGACTGTGATACGGCCAACGAAATCGACGATTGGTACGCGATCGTGCACACGCTGCGGCAGGACAAATTCGAGGTATTTCCACTGAACTCGGCTCAATGGTTTCATTACGAGCCGGCCAGCTTGGCGCCTACCTGACCGCGCGCTGGATGTCGCGTGTCCCTGAAGCGAAAACGTAAACCATGTGGGACGTGGCCTTGATCGAAGCGTTGATTCATCCGCAGCTCGCCTCCGAATAACAAGTCACGACACCGCCGGAAAACGTGCAACGACAAATCTGAGTCTACGACCGCATCAAGGCCGAAGCTATGCGGGACGATTTCTGGAAAGCTGTCCTACCGTGATGAGAACGGGGAGATCAACTCGAACCGATCGGACGAGACGCGCGCCCGCGAGACGTGAAGCACACGCTGACCTTGGTTGATGGGACATTGATTACGGCACTTCCACGAATAATAGAAACCTCGTTCGCCTACCGTCAGAAAGGCAAAGAAACAGTGCGTTGGCGTTTACTCAATCGTAAAACCAACTCGTTGCATGGCGTCGACAATTTCGCCGTTTGCCATGAAATGCTTCCAAACAAAACCCGTTCGCAGGTTCTCGGCCATGAGCAAGGTAATCCCGACGTCGATTCCAATCACGTCGCGAGCGACCCAGTCGGTTTCGGGATTGAAGGCGTCTCGAAAACCGTAGTACGAGTAGATGCGGTCGCCGTACTTGTTTTTCATGTAACGCAGGGCGACAATACACTGCTGCGGCGCGAAGGGAAGCGACCCACCGGGTGCGCAGGGAACAATAAGTCCGTCGAGTGGCCAGCGTTGTGATTCTGGAGGGCCCCCGTAACCGCCGCGATAACCATCCGGGCCATCACAGGAGGTCAGTCCCCAAAGATTCTCTCCCCAACCTCTGCTATCGCTTCACTGGGGAATGCCAACAATCCAATCAAAGCCGTGCAAATTGCCGCACTCATCGCAATCACAAACGGAAACTCGACTCGAAGTATCACTGGCAAATGTATTGTCATATTCCACCGGAGCTAACAGAAACCGTGATGAAAAGGAAAAGGGCTTTGGCGGCGAGTGGATCCAATCGCTAACGGCGGGGTACAGAGCCGACGGGTGACTCATCGAGCTACTCGAATCAACGGCAGCGCACCAGGACGGCTCCGCTGGGTGGAAGATTCAATTCCACACGATCGGCACCGACCGGAATCCATCGGGCCGTCTTGTAATCGAATCGTTCCAACACACTGGAGCCTATCAGAAATCGACGTACGGGCTTCAAGAACTCCTCGCGCCGCAGTTGGCCGCGCCCCGCATACGTGCGATAGTCGAGATTGACGACCAGGGCGTGGGTTGGCGTCCTTGTCCGACCGAACAATCCGACCACATAACCCTGGACAGGCTTGCCAGTGGCTGTAGCTACCGGCGGCACCGGTGGCTCGATACGAAACGGACCCTCCTTGGGCAATCGGACCGTTCCTTCGGGCAAAGAACCGGCATGGTACACCGCAATCGAGTGCAGCGGGCGGAGCTGTGCGGCAATCGTGACAAATTCCTTGTTGAGTTTCTTGGCTGTGTCATAGAGCGGCGTGGAAGAACCATCGGCAAGATTCACCATCGCTCCGTCGTGGCCGCGATAGCCAAAAACATAATAGGAAATGCCCTGAGAACCGTAGGCCAGCGTTGTATAGGCCAACCAACGCAGTTCGCTGCCCGAGGGGATACGCATGTTGACCGTCCAACTGCACGCTTGCACAATTACCACGAACGGCACGTTGGCGTCCAACGCGGCGTTCGCATCTGAACGAGATTCAAGAAGTACCGATCCCCGTCCCGTTTCACGCTGAAGTGATAGTGGTCGTAGCTCAACAGTTGCGGCCTAAACACGTCGACAAACTGCCGAAGATGTGCCTCGTAGGCCACCTGATGAACGGGCACGCCTTCGGTGCCCAGTTGCTTCGTGCTCGCATAATTCGGCAACAGATTGATATACTTAAGCGTCGCGGGACATTTCTTATCCAGATAGGCCTTCATCTCGGCCAGTTCGGCGAACGTGGACGCCGTCGGCTCATCCTTGAGATGAAATGCATAGAGTGCCGGGTGAGTTCGCACGCTGTCGACAAACGAATCCAACTGCTCGCGCGCCTTCGGATCGTTTAGATTTTTGGCATTGAGCAATTTACTCGCGACGATCCCGCGTAAGCCGTAGTTGTGAGCAATATCCAGATCGTGGACGTTGCGGCACCACACCAGATTCCAATTGCCGTCGGCCAGCAGTTTGGCCAGCGACTGGCTCATCGGCGGCCCGGCCCAATAACTGACGATCGGAGGTCCCATCGCCCATTGTGCAGCACCGACAGCAGATTTTTCCGCACCGTGCGCCGGACCGCCCACAAGCGGATGAGAATCGGAAGTTACTGCCATAAGGACAATTACAAAAACCGCAACTATCGAAGTCCGTATGGTGATTGTCATGAATTAGCGCCTCCGGATTACCCTTCACGTGCTGGTCCCATGGAACAATAAACTGCAAGCCGTTCATCGATTTGCGGCCGAAATCGTACGCGTGTTGCGCAGCGAACACCCCAAACAACTCTTGGCACCGCTCACTTCGACCGCCCAATGGACCCCGAAAACGGGAAGGTCGGCATCGGTGTATCGAAGTGCACGCCCTGCTTGTTTCGGCTGGCAATGGCGAAGAGTCGCTGCAGATCGATCGTGCAATTCACTTCCTGTTCAACCCGATCGAGTTGCGGAAGCACCATGCCTTCCTTGCCCAAGTCGGCTGCATCGAGATAGACAATGTCGGCACCCGGAAAAAAAACGACTCTCTACGGTACCGGCCGTCGCATTCGCTCTCCGGAATCTCGTCGAGCTTGTACACCCGACGCACAATCGGTTCGTTGGCCCTCCGGCGGGCCGTCTTGACTAGCAAGTCGAGCATGGACCGGCACTGTGAGTCTGTTCTGACAAATGCGAACAAGTCATCCCTCGGAGGACCGACATACTTGAGTGTTCCATGCCACGCAGGCAACGTCACGCTGTTGGGAGCATCTTGCAACCGTGCCCCTGCGATGCCATCCTTCGCTATTGCGCAAGCGTTTACAACGAAGAACATGAGTAACGTGATCGTTCGTGTTCCTGTTTCATTCAAATGCACCTTGGAATACTCCGTATCGACGAGGATTCCAAAACCGCCCTATTTGTGAAAGACGGGAACAATCCCGGCGTGGAAGACAATTCTATTTTCGGGCGATCGATTTGACAAGTATCACCGAACTGCGGACAATCAAGCTGGTGGGGCAAATGAAAAACGTCCAAGGAGTTCTTTTTCCAGGCCACGATGGTAGGGTCGGCAACGATGGCAAAACAGATTTGATACTGCTTTGGGTACACCAACGAAGACATCCAGGCCGATGTCGACCGGTCGGTGGACGCTGCAGGAACCAAATTACCATGATGCTTCACCTCGAGGAAGGAAGAGTGTGCTCACGAAACAAAGTGTTCTCATCGGTTCGATTTCCCTCTTGCTCTGTGTCGACACAAATCGCGCGGACCCGAAGAAATGAACATCACCGTTATTTTGAGGCTGTTGGTTATTCTCTATGTAGCCGGATCGGCATGCGCGTCGGTGGTCGGATCGGAAGCACACAAGAACGTGCTGCTTATCATCTCAGATGATTGTAACTGGTCGCTAGGCTGCTGGGGCCATCCGGTTGTCAAGACGCCCAATATTGACCGACTATCCAAGAGGGGAATTCGCTTCAAGCGAGCATACTGTCAGATTTCGGTTTGCAACCCTAGCCGCGCTTCCTTTCTGACGGGCCTGCGTCCGAAGCGCACGGGGGTTCGCAATAACTCCGTTGACTTTCGGGATGTCCGTCCCGACATCCTGACTATGCCCCAATATTTGCGAGAGCATGGATACTGGACCGGAACGGTGGGGAAGGTGTTTCATCACGGTGAACGCGATGAGAAAAGCTGGAGCTGGTGTGCAGATTGGCGAGTGGATGAACTCCATGGAACAAAAGGCGTTTCACGAAATGTAACCCGAGGCCGGTTGCCTTGGACGTCGTACAAGGAGGTGGAGAGCGGCGAACTTCCTGATGACCGAATTGCGGAACTTGCCGTCAAGAAAATCAGGGGCTTTTCCCAACGTAAACCCTTTTTTCTCGCAGTGGGATTCATTCGTCCCCATGATGTGTTCTTTGCACCAAAACGGTTTTTCGACATGTACCCGCTGGTCTCGCTTGAACTGAACGAGAAACTTCCGGGGCAGAAACTCCCGCGCGGAGCCTATGGAGTGGCCGCGTGGAAGGATGCTTATGAAATGATGACCAATCAGGACAAGAAGGAACTTCTGAGAGCTTACTATGCCTGCGTTTCCTACATGGACGAGCAAGTGGGGAAGGTGCTGGCTGCGCAATCCGTGGGAAGGGCCCTGTGACGTCATGAGTTCTTTTTGCGAGTTCTTTTCCTGTTTTCGATGGGATGGCTGCCGCCGATGGCCGGCTGTTCCTGAGCCTCAAGAACGGCTCCGTTGTCTGCTATGGCGATTAGTTCAAAGGCAAGGGGGCGAACTTGTGATTCGTTTCGGCCGACTATAATAACCCGATCGCATTACCCGACCGAAACCACGACCGTTTGGAGCCTGATCATGCGTTACTTTCCTTGTCTTCTATCCGTTGCCGCAACGATATTGGGATTCGGTTCACTGACGGCGGCCGAGCGGCCGAACGTCGTGATTCTCTTCGCCGACGATATGGGGTACGGCGATCCGGCCTGCTATGGGCATCCGATGATTAGAACGCCTAATCTCGACCGACTGGCTTCGGAAGGTATCCGGCTCACGTCGTTCGTGACCGGTTCCTGGTGTGTACCATCCCGGACGCAGCTGATCACGGGACGCTATATGCCACGTGTCCACTTCAATGGCGCGACCGGCGCTGACGGCAAGGGAGGATTGCCGGATTCAGAGTGGACGTTGGCCGAAGCGCTAAGCGATGCCGGATACCGGACGCACATGATCGGCAAGTGGCACTTGGGCTACAAGCAGAAGAAGTTCCTACCGGTCAACCAAGGATTCGACACTTGGTTTGGCTTACCCTACTCCAACGATTATATGAAGCCCTGGGTGCAGACCGACGAGCCGTTGGGGTTGTATCGAGGTGATGTGATGGTCGAGCATCCCTTTGACCAGGATACACTCACCCAACGTTACACGTCGGAAGCCGTAAGAATCATCGAGCAGACCTCCGACGGGCGGCCCTTTCTGCTGTATCTCGCCTATGCCATGCCGCATCTTCCGCTGCACGTGTCGGATGCTCGACGCGGAACTTCACAGTTCGGCCTGTATGGCGACGTGATTGAAGAGGTCGACTGGAGCGTTCGGGAGGTGCTCTCGGCACTGCAACGAAAGGGAGTCGCCGATAACACATTGGTTTTCTTTGCATCAGACAATGGGCCCTGGACCAACATGCCACGACGGATGTTGCAGGCCGGCAACGAACGCTGGCACGCCGGTTCCGCGGGACCGTTGCGAGGTGCGAAGGGGGAGACCTACGAGGGCGGCCCTCGAGTTCCGGCGATACTCCGGTGGCCCGGAAAGATCGCGGCAGGGTGCGTGTCCGCCGAACTTGTCGGCATGCCCGACATCTATCGGACGTTGCTCGCCGTAAGCGGCGCGAAACTACCCGATCACCATCTTGACGGCTATGACGTGACGCCGCTGCTGACCGGAAAGACCCAAAGTTCACCCCGCAAAGAATATCTTTATTTTCTCGGCCAAAGGCTGGAAGCAATCCGCTCGGGACGTTGGAAGCTGCGCACGGCCACCGGCAAGGCGGAGCTTTTCGACATGGTCACCGACCCGTTCGAGCGCATTAATCGTGCCGCGGATCAACCGAAGAAAGTTGCAGAACTCCAGGCTCGAATGCGCACAGCGGCAAAGGAGGTGGGAGTTCGTGTGGCCGATTTGTAACCGAGACTCAAAAGAATGAGTTGGTAGCCGTTCACGCCGCTGGGGTCTGACGCAATTTTCGGCGGAGACAGCGTTTCTTTACGCGAACGCATCTTGTCACCGAAAATGGGTCTGACCCCTTGGAAGCGAACCGGCGGCCTACATTCCGTGAACGGTTACATGAGTTGTTTGCATCTTCAAACCCGATTGCTCCCCCACAGCTTGTGTGCTGGCGATCCAGATGCCACGACCTGCTGGAACGTCAAGAACCAAGTGACCATCGTCAGGTAAGGCGGCATCCGAAACGCCCGGCCAGCCACGAGCCGCCCTACATGAGAGAAAAACAGAAATGAGAGTTCGGATCCTTGCCTTGTGGTCGCGACCTTGGCACAGGTCACGCTCGTAGCACCGGCGATCGCGGCGGACGAAGAAAGCGACTTGGCCATTGAAACAGACCTCCATCTTGACGATATTCAACTGGAATTGCCGGCGGCACCTTGAATCCGCCACGAAGGAAACGCGATCGACCAAACAAGCGGCGTCGTTGACGCGACATTTACGAAAGAGGACTCAGCCGTGTGTGCTACTCGACGTATTTTCCTAATAACGTTCGCCCTTTCGGTGCCGGCCGCAGTCTCAGCAAGCGGGGGCGATCCTGTTTACAACGTGCGGGACTACGGGGCGGTGGGCGACGGCAAGACGCTCGACACCGCAGCCATCCAAAAGGCGATTGACGCGGCCGCCCGCGCCGGCGGGGGAACCGTCCGTTTGTCGCCGGGGGTGTTTCTCTCCGGTACAATTCGGCTGAAAAGCAATGTGACGCTTCACATCGAGGCGGGGGCAACTTTGCTCGGAAGCACTAACATCGCGGACTATCCCGACATCACGCCCGCGATTACCTATCTGTACCGGAATCGCTTCACGAAATACCTGATCTACGCCGAAAGAGCCGAGAACATCACGCTCACAGGACGCGGTGCCATCGATGGCCAAGGCAAACACAAACATTTCCGGGCACGTCCTGGTGACGACAAAGGCCGGCCCTATATCCTGCGGTTCAGCGAGTGCCGGAACGTACGCGTGGAGAATCTCACCTTTCGCGATTCGGCTCGATGGCTTTCCCACTATCTTGCGTGCGAGAATGTAACGATCCGCGGGATCTCCATCCACAGCAAAACCCGTGAGAATCGCGATGGGATCGACATCGACAGTTGCCAGGACGTACGGATCTCGGATTGTCTCATCGACACGGGCGACGATGCGATCGTTTTAAAAGCGACGACCGAGCATCCCTGTCGGCGCGTTGTCGTGACCAACTGCGTGCTCAGCGCTCTCGCCAGCGCGTTGAAGCTCGGCACGGAATCGAACGGGGGGTTCGAGGATATTGCGATCAGCAATTGCACGATCCACGACACGGGCTATGGTGGAATCGCGATCGAGATGGTCGACGGCGGCGTACTCGACCGAGTCACGGTCACCAACATCACGATGAAGAACGTCAAGGTGCCGATCTTTGTTCGGCTGGGCAATCGGGCGCGGGCGATCCCCGGCCTGCCCAAGCCGGGTATGGGGACGCTACACAATGTGATCATCAGCAATGTCCAGGCCACCGGCGCGAGTGTGATTGGCTGTTCGATCACGGGCATCCCCGGTTTCCCGGTCGAAAACATCACGCTGGAAAACATTCGGATCGAATTCGAGGGTGGCGGGACAGCCGAGGACGCACAGCGTGAAATACCAGAAAGGATCGCAGCCTACCCTTCCGGAAGGATGTTCGGCACTCTGCCGTCCTATGGCCTGTTCTGCCGTCACGCCAAGAACGTGAGACTGCACAACATCGATTTCTCGTTTCGAAAGGAAGATCTGCGTCCGGCCGTGGTTTGCGAGGACGTGCGTGATCTGGATATTTTTGGTCTGCGTGCCCAGTTGGCACCGGTGTTGAAAAAAACGAGCGTATTGCGGCGTGTGGAAAACGCTCGGCGCGATGGCTGTCCGACCAAGTAGGGTGGGCACTGCCCGCCGAAACAGACTCAGGCGCCGGGAGGCCATGCGAGTATCCGCTACAGTGGCCGGTCTGGCATCGCTGATCGGTATCGCGCCCGCGGTCGATCTTGCCCCGCGACTTTCCCACGGCAATCGGCAGCATCCAGTCCGCAATAAAATCGTGCGTCGGCGCGATTGTCCAGCGGTACAAGAACCACGTTTTGTATTGGGAGGTCTGGAACGAGCCGCGCACCGGACGCGGTGAAGGAGCCGCAGTCTACGCCGAGTTTGCAGCGAGGACGGCGAGTCTGATGTTTCCTGCCGGCGGAGCATTCGATGTCGTCTTCACAGAACAAATGCTGACATGGTTGCGCGATCAGGACAAGTTGTCGCCGGTCGATGAGATTGTCTACCATCCGTACGCGTATAATCCAGACGAGAGTTACGAGCGGGTTGAAGGGTTGCGGCAACTGGTTCGATCGTTTTCCGACCGCATCCGGTTGCGGCATGCTACAATCGCGGGCTCGGTCCTCGCAGAGCCAAAGCCTTATTGGTTATGTTGCGTTACATTCGCTTGAGTACCTTTTTCGCTGCAGCCCAGTCGACTTCATGGGGTAGACGATGGTCGCGTGCCGCAATGGCGGAGACCGTTCCAGCGGCTTCCCCCATCGCGACGGCGTTGCCGGTGACTCGGTAGCTGGCGTGGGCAAGGAAATCGCCGCTGATACAGCGACCAGCCGTCATCAAGCCATCGACGTCTTTCGCAATCAATGCACGCAAGGGAATGTCGTAAGGCTTTGTGTGTACGCCTTTCCTGCTGATGGCTTGTTTCTCGTTTTCCTTCTTCGTCGTAGCATGGACATCGACGCCAAATGTGACACGTGCGATGGCATCCTTGTGCCTGGCACCTCGCATGAGATCTTCTTTGGTGACCTGATACCGCCCCTTGATGCGCCGTCCGTCGCGAATGCCAATCTGCTCGGCGGTCGCGACGAGATCAATCCCTTTCCAGATTCCACCGAGCGACCGTAGCGCGCGGACTATGTTGTGAATCTCCGCTCGCGCCCGGATGGTCGCATCGGAAACCTCGGCAGCGTCGAACGGGCGAATCCCGTATTCGTGATTGGCCATCAGATCCAGCAGGCTTCCACGGATATGAAACAAAGTTGGCACACCATAGGATGGCTTCACGCCTGCACGCTGCAATTCAACCAGAAACCGCTGCCGAGCCTGATTCCGGTAGGAACTCCACGAGGAGTCGTCGCCCTTGTACAACAGGATGAAATCCTTGATGGCTTCGATGTCGGGAACGGTGATCAAGGCATTCATCGTCATCGGCTGGCACGGACATTGCCGACCCGGTTGCTCACCGAATTCCCAATCGCATCCTGCCAAAGCGCCCAAGTCGCCGTCGCCAGTTGCGTCGATAAACACCTTGGCCCGCCAAGCCTGACGCCCGGACTTTGATTACGTGATGATTGTTTCCAGGCGGTTCGCGGAATTCTTGTAGGCGGCAACAACGCGTGTGTGAAGCTGAACGGTGACCTTCTCTTTTATCACCATTTCTTCCAGCAGGCATTTCATTTCTTCTACGTGATAGACGTAACGACTCGGGTCTTTATGCCCAGCCACACGAGCATTCCGCAGATCGAGTCGGCGAGTAATTTCGCGAGGAAGCCCCGGCTTGTCGATATCAAAAATGTACGTCAACATGCCAGCGGTCCAGACGCCACCGAGGCAACCATTCACATCGAACAACCGCGTCCTCGCCCCTGCGCGGGCTGCGGCAATGGAGGCGCTGAATCCCGCCGGTCCTCCACCGCAGACGATGACATCGCAATCGTCCACTACCGCCAGCTTTCGGGCGGGCTCCGCGAAAACGGAACCAGAACTCTTAGGTTCGTCAGCACCCACTGCAGGTACGCCGGAAAACGACAGTGCAGCCGCTCCCACGACCGAGGCTCGCACGAAGTCTCTGCGGTCAAGACCGCTGCCGGCACATGATTTGTCTGCATGCGAAGCAGAGTGTTTATCATGTGACATCGCGAGTAAACTCCTTTTCGAGATGCACCGCCTTGCTTGAGCAACCTAACGGTCAAAGTAACGCGGCGGCGAACCATTAGGAACCACGACGAATCGTCGAGTACCTTGCCAATAGTCTAACGATTGAACGCCGAAAATGTAGCCGCTCACGGCAAGTAGAACACGGGGTTTCTTGGGTTTAGGATAGGGTTTGTGTTCTCTGGAGGCATCGACGCGACTGAGTGGTGGGCCAATATGTGGTCGCAAGGGAGGGTTCCAAGTTCATCGATCGACAGATTCGCGATTGACTGCTTGCCACACGAAGTGCAATTGAGAAACGTGTTTCGTAGTCGAAACAGCAGAATCACGTAAAACAAACCCAAGTCGTCAACTTGCTCGAATGACTCCACGTTCACGGACTTGGATTTGCAATGCGGACAATTGATCGGGATCGTTGGACCAGCAGTAGTTTGGGGCTTTGTCGTTATCACAATGCCCATTTTCTTCACGCGAGTTCAAGTTCGCGGCGTTCTTCTCGGGTCACGCGATATTCGATTCGTATTTCTTTGACGAGCATCGTTGGGAATCCTTTGGCCGTGTTAGCGTCCAGAAGTTGTAGTCCCATAGCCACTGCATCGGGGGCACTTGTTGATTGCGTTCGGCGGTGGATTCCCATTTCCCTTCGGGCAGTTGCGATGACTGCACCACGTAGTACCACACTCTTGACATTGATACAGCGTTCCACCACATGGACAGTTCATGATTGATTCTCCGATTGGTTGAGGCGACGAACGTTCCGGATAACGTGGCCGAGAGAAAACGTCGCCGCGCGAAGCGAGGCAGCCCGGCCTATTCCGGCTCGCGTTCATCCGATTGCTCGGCGGCCATTGTACTAAGCCAAACGTCAACCACTCCCTTAATCTCGGGAGGAGCAGCGTCGGGGTCTTGGAATATTTTAAGCCAACACTTGACCAACTCCTGCATCTTAGGAGGCGGTTGTCGGCTGCGAAGACTATCACGAATTTCAGTTAGCGTCTGCACGTCGTCCCGGTCATGTTTGCCATTCACGAGATCATATGTTAGGAACTCAACGAGTCGCTTTTCAAACGCTGAGTTATGCACAATTTCGACCAGCACTCTCTCATCGTCGCGCCTTACCTCCACTGCTATTGGTTGCGCTGACTTCTTGCACGCTTTCTCGGACCAGCGAAAAGGGTGGAGAAAGAGCAGTCGCAAGGTATCCCCGTCCCCACATCGAAACAATGCGCCACACTCACCGCTGGTGAAGTAAACGAAGGAACGAACGAAGTGAAGTGTTGTTTTTCCCTCGAAGTTCGAGGGAACCTTCGCCGCTCGTTCAACCTTGCCAGGGACCACTTGGGTAAGAAGCTGAGCCTGTCCAGCACCAGACATCGTCAGCAGACTGATGGTTGTGATTATGATTCGTATCATTTGATTCGCGATTGTGACCGAACGTTTGAGGTCACCGGGTCGCGGCAAACGACATTGATTTCAAAAAGCCGCGAGCCCCGCCACTCCGTGGTGAGTAGAACGAACTCTCTTGCATTTAGTATACGGTTTGTTTTCCCTGTTGACCACCGGTTTCCCTTGGTAGTGTCACAATATTTGATCCGTGTTCATTCGAGTAATTCCTGGTGTGCCGGCGCTCGCCGTGAACGTTGCGGATGATGGAGGAGTTTTGACGGCGAACTGGTCACACCCTACGACTGGACAGTTGACGCGTTTGCCTGCGAGTGCATCGGATGCACGGAAGGATTGCCCGCACGAGCAAGAGACCACCGGACCCATCTTCGACACTCCTTAGATCGCGCGACGATGCTGACGGCCAAGCATCGCCATGTAACGCTTGAGTTATTGCCGCGATTCGTTTTCTTTGCTCTCGGATTGTTGGTTCGGTTTCGACGACGCATCACGGGACTTAGCTGTCATCCCATCCACAAATAGGGCATCCACCTCGAGGAAGAATCCTGGAGTCACAATGAGGACGTCTTTTCTAAATACGGAACGGTAGTACTGGTAGAGGGCGAGCGATGACCGTCCGCGCCAAACGCGTCAAATGGCGGTCGTCGCGTGCTTCACCCGGTCACGCAGTGTAAGAACCAAGCCACTCCAAGCGCCCATTCTTTAGTAGAAGCCGGGCCAGCACACGGCAAGCGGACCGGCAACGCCACAAATTCCCTAGCGCGGCAGAAGCGTTACCCAACCGAGTTGTCAACGCTCCCCGCCGGCTCCTTGAACAGAGGCCTTGACCTTCGGCTCGCCAGCTCGCGAAGTCAAAGCCTTATTTGTTCTGCGGCTGTGTTGCGAGAAGACTTTTGATTTGGCAACCTCGCTACAGTCTGGCAAATGCGAGGCGAATGCACAAAAGGTACGCGACGAACGCGGGAATAGCAAGGACAAGAAGTGGTCCGGCACCAGCGAATGCTGCTGCCACGTTGGTAAGAATGTCAAACAGCAGGATGCACATGATCGAAAGCATCAGAACCAGTTTCCGCCAGACTGGCGGATGGCCATTTGTGCGGTGAGAAAGTTGTTGTAGGCCAAATTCGAACCTCATAAGAATCACAAATGCCATTGCGATGATTCCGAGTGGCTGAAGAGCGATCATCGTAACGATCACCCAAGTTGAGGGTTGTGCCCCCGGTTTGTCCAATCCTTCAGTGACAAGCCCAAGCAGCGCAAAGATGCCTGCCGGAACGGCGGCGATTGTGATTGGGATATAGATGTCCCAGAGTTTTGAGAGGCGGAAGGCCTCGGGCGGATTCGACTGGAATTCGTTCTCCGGTGTCATAGGACGACGCTTGAGGCTGTAAGCAACATAAGACCGCTGAAGAGCAAGAAGAACTTCATACGCACACCTGTTGCCGCATAACGGCCAAGCTGACCGGGGCACCGCAGTCAGCTAGCCATGAAATTCCAACCGGATCGGTGCCTCCGGTTCAGCGATTGGTTCGGTCACTCGCTGACGAGTCTCCCAAGCGACTCGCGTGATGACCATGAATCAAACACTTCAGACGTTCCCTGAAAATCCGCGTAGTGCTGGACAAAATCGGAAAATGACTCGAATAGCGGCACGACCTCATTCGTTTCCATGACGTGCCAGGCCGTCGCACCGTGCGGATTGATCAGAGCCAAGTCGCCATTCCGCGCCCAGTACAAGATCCGCGTCTCCTTCCATTCGCCGAGCCTTTCGGGTTCATAGTAGGCAACGTCGGAGGCGGCCTCATCGTGCGCCCAAACGAACTGGCCAGCGAATTCACCCTCCATCTCTTCACCGCATCCTGCATACTTAGACAGGAATTCCCGCATAAGTTCTCGTACCGATTCGTCGTAATAATGAATTCTCGCTTCGAGCACATCGTCCGGGAGCGGTTGAGCAAGGTAGAGCTGATCCGTTACGTCACCGGATGGATGCCCACCGACCGATCGCTTGAGGCAGAGAAGATAACCAACGCCGCTGGAGAACTCGATTCGGTACGGGACAAAGTCATGGATGCGATCAGCCATGCCTGCGGTTGCGGGCGTGGCGGAGTCAGATAGCCGCTCATTGACTGCGGCGGCTACTGCCGAGGCATCCTTTTGAAGCAGGTCCGCGATCCACGGATGAATGTCAGACGAGTCGGCGGGTACGTTTCTTGGTGGAAGCATGGTCGTTCGCGTCGCTGGTTTGCACCCACCAATGACAAGGATCAATACGAGAAAACGCCACATATTTGCGCTTCTTCCAAGAGGACCGAGCGTCCGCGATAACCGGATGGCCACCAAGCAGCTCTCGACGTCATTCCCACCAGATCGGCCGCTCCGGTCCAGCGTCTGGTTCGTCGTGTCTTCGAGAGCACATCCGAACGTGACTCACAGTGCAAGGTACAGTAAAATAGATGTGCAAGCAACCATTCACAAGGAGTGTCAAGATGCTGACGGGAGAATCACAACGTGTTGCGGACCGCGCCAAGCGTTATATGAGGAAAAGTACCGGCAGTCATTGGAAGAAAGTCACATGGATGCCTTCGTGTGTATTGAGCCGGAGTCGGGGGATTATTTCCTCGGGAAATCATTCGACGACGCCGTGAATCAGGCGATTGATGCATATCCGGATCGACTGACGCACACGCTTCGAGTGGGACATGCCGCCGCACTCCATCTCGGAGTGATGATTCAATGAATGGAAC
>JAJSAJ010000117.1 GCA_024274855.1 Planctomycetota bacterium
GTTGTTGGTTTCCGTCCGATCGAGTTCCAGATCGTACAATTCCCATTGGCCACCATTGGGCTCCGTCACGAGTTTCCACTTTCCATTCCGAACGGCGCGAGCGTTTCGCAATTCCCAAAACAACCAATCGTGAATCTGGTCTGTCTGTCCATCGAGCAACGAAACGAAACTGCGTCCATCGACCGGAACCAGCTTGTGACCGTTGAAGGAATCGGGCAGTTGCATGTCCGCCAGTTCAAGACACGTCGGCAGAAAATCAATAATGTGTGCTACTCCCGAGGTTTTTGTATTGGGACGTATATGACCTGGCCAACGGGCGATCATCGGTGTGGCAATACCACCCTCATGCATCCAGGTCTTGTATCGCCGAAAGGGCGTGTTTTGCGCGAAAGCCCAACCAGGTCCAACCGTGGTATAGTACTCTTTCGCACCCGGGATTTGTTTGGGGCCGGCATCGGGGAACTCGCTCCTGTCGGGACCGTTGTCCGAAAGGAACATTACCAGAGTGTTTTCGTCGACACCGGTCTCCTCGAGCGCCTTCATGATACGGCCGATGCCTTGATCCACACAGTCGATCATGGCCGCATAGGCTTCCATGCGTTGCTGTTGCCATGCCTGAGGGTACGTCTGGGCATCCCACGTTTTCGCTTCGGGATCAAGCGCCGGCAGTTTCCACGTCGGATCAACCACCCCCAACTCCTTCTGCCGCTGAAAACGGGCTGCTTGCAACTTCTGCCAACCTGCCGCGTACTTACCACGATACTTGGCAATGTCGGCTGGCTTGGCTTGAATCGGATAGTGTGGCGCCGTGTAACAAACGTGCAAGAAAAACGGCTGCGGAGAATGCGTACTCGGCGAAGACGATGACCGACCTTTCACCATTTCATGGATCATCCGCACGGCACGATCGCTGAACGCGTCGGTCGTGTAGAATCCGTCAGGAAACTCGGTGATGCGGTCATGGTTGTCCGCAAAATACCGGTGCCCATCGCCGGTGATTGCCCACTTGTATTTGGGGTCGCGATAGAACGGGTCGAAATAATTGCAACATCCGTCAAGCAGTCCATAGTAGCGATCGAACCCGCGACGAAGCGGATGCGTGGTTTCGGTCCGACCGAGATGCCATTTCCCGGAGAGTGCGGTTTGGTATCCCCCACGTCGCAATAACTCGGCAAGCGTTGCCATGTTTTCCCTGAGATGAGGGCGTGGATATCGCGGGTAACAGCCTGTGATGACGGATGCTCTTGTCGTCCAACAAACGGCGTTATTATAAAACTGCGTGAACCGAAGCCCTTCGGCCGCAAGCCTGTCGATATTCGGCGTGTTGATTTCACTGCCGTAGCATCCGATATCCGACCAGCCCATATCGTCGCACATGATCAGCACGATGTTTGGGCGAGCTTTCGGACGAACTCTCGGCTGATTTGCCACGTCGATTTCCCGGACGCGCACGTTGCGGTATGCGATTGGCCCGTGATCACCCTGGAGAAACAAGGGGCCTCTGGCAACCTCCTTTTCCTTGTGCCATGCGTGGCCCGTTGGCCATTTGAGTTCGACGTTCTTGTGAATCTCTTTGCCGTTGAGCACCACCTTGATGAACCGTGCATTGGCGATTTTCTTGCCTTGGTCATCAAAACGGGGTGCTTGAAACAAAATGTCCAGCATCTGCCACGCACCTGGCGGCTTTGCCGCATTGCACCGCGGCGGCGTGCCATTGTCGATCGTATGGTACCTCGGCCTA
>JAJSAJ010001062.1 GCA_024274855.1 Planctomycetota bacterium
ATCATTCTTCGCTAGATTCGCAACACCTTGGAGGATTCTGGTACGTTCGCCGCTCGCGCCACGTGATCACGCGCTCGGTACGCGATAGTGCCAGTGTGACACATCTAACTGAGTTGTGGCCCGGCGTCGCTAGAGTCTTAGTTCGTAGGATGCGAGCGCCGTGCGCGCAGTCCGGTTAGGTTTACTTTGGGAATGCTCCGCCGGCTGAAGCAGGCGGCTTCTGGAATGCACTTCGTAATGGTTCCCGCTCGTCCGCGTTAGGACAGTTCGGAAATAATCGGTGCCAGGTGGAAGAAGATCGGTGCCGCGAAACAAAGGGAATCGATTCGGTCCATGATACCGGCATGCCCTTCGACCAGCGTTCCGTAGTCCTTAACTCCTCGATCGCGTTTGATCGCTGACATTGTCATGCCACCGGCGAACCCGGCGACCGCAACAACCATCCCCATGCATCCCGATCCCCAGACGCCAAACGGCGTGACCCAATAGAGCAAGACACCAAGGATCGTCGTGCTGGCCACGCCTCCACAAAACCCTTCCCAGGTCCGACTGGCATTGATATCCGGTGCAATAACATATCGGCCGATCAGTTTGCCCCAAGCGTATTGAAAGACATCAGCCAGCTGAACCAACAAGACAAAGTAGAAAAGCAAGCCGGCTTTACTTCCCTGCCACACGGCCAGGTTGCCGTCGAGGCCTTTGGTCTTTAACGTCAGATCCAACAAGGCGGGCGCGTAGCTGAGCGAATAGACACAAATCAGTAAGCCGGACAGGATCTTCGCCGACCGCTCGAGAAATCGCTTCGAATCCCCTGAAAAAGCGATCCGAGAAAAAATGAATTGCACGCCGTAGACGGGCAACAAAATGCTGTAGTACCGATAGTAAGTCTCGCCCATCCCCACCAGCACATACTGAAGCGGAGTGATTACGAAAAAGACCCAGAACAACGTGCGATGGTCGCTACGTCGCGTCGGAGTCATCGTAATAAACTCTCGCAACGCCCAAAATGCGGCCAGCCCGAAAAGGACGACCGTTGCCACGTATCCGACACCAAACCCGAACGCCAGAATCGCGACCATCATCCACCAGGCACGCACTCGCTGGTGAAAAGCACGAGCCAACGCCGGATTCACGGTTCCTTCGGGTTGTTTGCGTAAGAACCGACCGACCACGGTCGCGATCCCCAGCACGACCAAGACAGAACCAAGCAACCACTTGGTCGGCGCGTTCAGCATCAGATCGGCGGCAACCGTATCATCGGCAAACAACCGCATCAACCCCATGTAGTAAATTGGCGTCTCATACATGCCGTCTACACGTCCTTCAAACCTTGAACTGCCTCGCGCGCACGTCGCAGAAACTCGACCTTCGGCTCCCCGCTCTCCAACCACATCGGCGGGCCGATCGTAATGCAACTTAACAACGGCACCGGAAGAAATTCACCTCGAGGTAATACACGATTCAGATTGTCGATGTAAACCGGCACAAGCTCCAAGTCCGGTCGCTTCTTGCTCAAGTAATACAACCCACTCTTGAAGTTCCCCATTTCCTCGCCCGTATTGCGACTCCCTTCCGGGAAGACAATCATCGAGTACTTATTCCCAATCTCTCGAATCATCAGATCAACGGGACTGCGATGCACCTTGATCTTCTTGCGATCAATCAGCATCGCATTAAACGTCTTGGCAATATGACGGCGGACAATGCCGTGCTCCCAATAGTCCTTCGCCGCAACCGGTCGCGTTATCGCTCGCAAATGTCTTGGTAGGATAGCCCACAATACAAGGGCATCCAGATGGCTCGTATGATTGGCAAAATAGACCCGTTGGCACGTATCCGGGTGGCAGTCAACCCAGCGCACACTCGCACCACTCAATAGTTTGGCGACGAATGCCAATACACTTGCCGTCAGTCTCATGGCTGCCCAGTATCACAGAGCGGCAAGGCCGCAACCAAATCCAAGCTACCGCTCGGGGCCCCAATCACCCGCTCCCGTTGGTCGCTGGAACTTTGTCAAAAACGTAACGATCTTTGAAGTTAGTCATACCGTGTTGAATCACGTATGGAGCTCGGATCCACTAGTTG
>JAJSAJ010001063.1 GCA_024274855.1 Planctomycetota bacterium
GCGGCATTGGATTTCACCGGCCGTCGCATCTGGCAGAAAGGACTTGGCGTACCCGACAATCCTTATGGACACGCAATATCGCTGGCGACGTACAAAGGCCAGGTGATTGTCCAAATCGATCAGGCGTCGGCAAAGGACGGCAAATCCAAACTGATGGCATTGGACGGTCCAACGGGTGACACGGTCTGGGAGGTCGCTCGTGAAGTACCCAGCAGTTGGGCATCGCCCATTGTCGTCGAACACGAGCAACAAACGATGATCGTCACGTGTGCCAACCCCTGGGTCATCGCGTATGCAGCTGAGGACGGCAAGGAGTTATGGCGAGCCAAATGTCTTGAGGCTGACGTGGGCCCATCGCCGGTTTACTCCAATGGCCAGGTGATCGTCGCGAATGAATCGGGCGGGATGACCGTTATCCGCGCCGGCGGGTCTGGTGACGTCACGGACTCGCACGTTGCGTGGAAAACCGACATCGATGTGCCGGATGTCTGCAGTCCGTTGGCCACGGATCAGTTCATTCTACTCTTTTCGCATGGTCTACTCGCCTGTTTCGATCGCAAGGGGGGCGAAGAACCATTGTGGGAAGAGGATTTCGAAGAAGAGGCCTCCGCGTCGCCCGGCCTGGTTGGCGATCATGTCTACCTCTTTTCCACGGAAGGAAAGGCATGGATCGTCAAACCGACCGCTGAAAAGTGCGAGCGGCTTGCCGAGTGCGACATGGGCGAACCATGTTTTACCAGTCCGGCTTTCGTGCCGGGATGCATGGTCATTCGAACTGAGCATCACCTGCTTTGTATCGGCCAAAAGAAATAAGTGTATTCTCATGATTCAAAAACTTGATTTGGACCCCGTGGAACGTATTGTCGCTCGTGAGGGACGACGGCGTGAGGCGGTGATTCCGATTCTGCAGGCTATTCAGGAGCACTACCGATACCTGCCCCAGGAGGCATTGCAGCGAGTCTGCCAGTTGACTGATATATCACCGGCCGACATCACGGGCGTGTCGACGTTCTACACCCACTTTCGTCATCGTCCGGTCGGCAAGCACATGGTCCACGTCTGCCAAGGAACAGCCTGCCACGTCAAAGGATCGGAACTGGTTCAAGATGCACTGGCGTTGCATCTGAAGTTGAAACCGGGTGAAGACACCGACGCGGACGGCGAGTTCACGGTCCAGTCGGTGGCATGCCTTGGTTGCTGCACGCTGGCTCCGGTCGTGCAGATCGACGAAACGACCTACGGGCACGTCGCGCCTCGAACCGTATCGCACGTCTTATCCGAGGCGTTGCGGCACCAACAGCAAGAATCGGCGCGGCCAATACGCAAGAAGCCGAAGAAGAGCCGACCGAGCACGGGTGAAATTCGGATAGGACTTGGGTCTTGCTGCCAGGCACTGGGTAGTGCACGTGTCCACGAGTCGATCGCATCGATCATCGAACAGGCAGGTATCGATGCCGATGTCAAGTGCGTTGGCTGTGTTGGCATGTGTCACCGCACACCGCTGGTTGAAATGGTTCTTCCGGACGCGGATCCGATGTACTATGCCAAGGTCCAGCCGGATGACGTGCGTGACATTGTTCTGAAGCATTTCCAGCCTCGCAACCTGGTTCGGCGACTCGGTTATCGGTTGTCACATTGGCTGGATCGATTCCAATCGGACGAAGAGGAATACGCGGTTACCGAGCATGCTCTGGATGTAAGAGACTCGGCCGTCTGCTCGTTTCTCGGGCCCCAGAAACCGATTGCGACTGAATTCTGCGGCGTCATGGATCCGCTGGACATTGATGAATACCAGCAGCGTGGTGGCTTCGAGGCGCTAAGAAAATGCCTTACCGAGCTAGATGCGGAAGGGATTATCGACGTTGTCCGACAGAGTGGTTTACGTGGACGGGGAGGCGCCGGATTTCCAACCCACTTCAAATGGCAGAAAGCCCGCGAGTCGGTAGGTGACGTTAAGTATGTCATCTGCAACGGGGATGAAGGAGATCCGGGTGCGTTCATGGACCGCATGTTGTTGGAGTCGGTGCCGCACCGAGTGATCGAAGGAATGGCTATCGCCGCTCGGGCAATAGGTTCCCAGGAAGGTATTTTCTATGTTCGAGCCGAGTATCCATTGGCCGTTCGCCGTGTTCGTGAGGCGATTCGGCAGTGTGAGCAGCGGGGTATTCTCGGCGATGATGTAATGGGAAGCGGCTGGTCGTTTCGGTTGCGGTTGATGGAAGGTGCCGGTGCGTTTGTTTGCGGTGAGGAGACAGCACTGATCAATTCGCTGGAAGGCGAGCGAGGAACACCTCGACCGCGGCCTCCCTACCCTGTCGAAAAAGGATTGTGGCAGCGTCCCACACTGATCAATAATGTTGAAACACTTGCCTGTCTTTCGTGGATCTTTCGGCACGGCCCCGACGCATTTGCCTCGCTCGGAACCGAAACCAGTAAAGGGACGAAGGTCTTTGCACTGGCCGGGAAAGTTCAGCGGGGTGGGTTGATCGAGGTGCCGATGGGAGTCACCGTGCGGCAAATTGTGCAGCAAATCGGCGGAGGTGTCTTGCCCGGCCGCCAATTCAAGGCCGTTCAGATTGGCGGCCCGTCGGGTGGGTGTGTGCCCGCGGAACTGGAGGACACACCCGTCGATTACGAAGAACTGGCCAAGGTCGGAGCGATCATGGGCAGTGGCGGCTTGGTGGTACTCGACAATACCGATTGCATGGTCGACATTGCTCGATATTTTCTTCGGTTCACACAAGACCAGTCGTGTGGCAAGTGCACGTTCTGTCGCATCGGCACAAAACGGATGCTGGAAATCCTCGATCGCATTTGCACGGGTAAGGGACGCAAGGGCGACTTGGCTGAACTGGAAAATCTGGCTCGAGCGGTTGCGGCCGGCAGTATCTGCGGACTTGGCAAGACCGCTCCGAATCCGGTCCTGTCCACACTGACCTATTTTCGGGACGAGTACGAAGCACACCTTGCAGGCCGATGCCCGGCCGGCAAGTGTACCGAACTGATTAAGTATGAAGTCAACGATGCGTGTATCGGCTGCACACTTTGTGCACAGCACTGTCCGGTCGACGCGATCCCGATGACTCCCTACCGGAAACATACAATCGATATGGACATTTGTACGCGATGCGATACGTGCCGCATCGTCTGTCCGGAAACGGCCGTTGAAATTACTTCCGGTGGAATACCGTCACCCATGCGGTCGGCCAACCTGGCCACCGCTGCCGGATGAGGAATAGAATATGCCTGTCGTGACAATCGATGACCACAAAATCGAAGTTCCGGAAGGGGCGACGATTCTGGATGCTGCCGAAAAACGGGGGGTCGAGATCCCGACCCTTTGTTACCTGAAGGGCTACGATCCGTCGACATCCTGCCTGGTCTGTATTGTCAAGAATCGGCAGACTGGTCAGTTTGTCACGTCCTGTTCGACCAAGGCTATCGACGGCATGGAACTGGACAGCGGAACCGATGAAGTCCGATCGATGCGACGAACGGCGTTGGAGTTAATTCTGAGTGAACATGTGGGCGACTGTTTGGCGCCGTGCTTCTTCGCCTGCCCGGCTCGTATGGATATTCCACTGATGTTGCGGCAAATTGGCGAAAAGGACCTGCCTGATGCGATCGCAACCATCAAGCACGACATCGCGTTGCCGGCCGTCTTGGGACGCGTTTGTTCCAAGCCGTGCGAGAAAGGCTGCCGGCGCAAGGATGCCGATGATCCAGTTGCCGTCTGTGAATTGAAACGATTCGTTGCCGACTCGGATCTTGCAAGCGATTTGCCCTATTTGCCGACCTGCCAACCGGAGACGGGAAAGCGAGTCGCGATTGTCGGGACCGGCCCGACCGGCTTGGCCGCTGCCTACTACCTTCGCCAACTTGGCCACGCGTGCGTGTTTATTGACAAGGCATCCGAGGCGGGTGGGCAACTGCGTATGGAATCGGCCGATCTGCTGCCCCCTGACATTCTGGAAGGCGAAATTCAACAGGTGTTGCGATTAGGCGTCGAGACACGCTGGCAACAAAATATCTCGGACCGGCGGCAGTTGGACGAACTGACCGGCGAGTTTGACGCGGTTCTTTTGGCTTGTGGTCCGATCTCGCAGGAGCAAATCGCGGCGCTCGGTCTGACCGCAACCCGGCGCGGGATCAAGACTCGAGGTGACACCTACCAAACCGAACGAGACGAGGTATTTGCCGCTGGTAATGTGGTGCGAGGCAAGGCGATGGTTGTACGCCGCGTGGCTGACGGTAAGGAAGCGGCCCAGACAATGGACCATTTTCTGTCGGGCCGCGAAGTTCGTGGGCCCGGACGGCCCTTCTCGTCACGAATCACACGAATCGGCGATGACGAAATGAACACATTTCTGGAAAACGCCGAATCGTCATGCCTGGAGATGGTAGATACGGGACACGAATTCGAGTCGGACTAGGCTGCCGACCAATCCAGCCGTTGCCTGGAATGTGGATGCTCGGCACATGGCACCTGCAAGCTGGAACGATATGCAATCGAATACGGTGCCGATTCGACCCATTACGCCGGCCAACGGCGGCCGTATGAGGTCATTGGCCGAAACTCGCAAGTCTTGTTCGAACCCGGCAAGTGCATCAAGTGTGAACTCTGCGTGAAAATCGCGGCGGCGGCCGGCGAACCCATTGGCCTCTCCTTTGTTGGTCGTGGATTCGATGTTGAACTGGCCGTCCCTTTCGATGCCAGTATGGATGAAGCACTCACGCGCGTTGCGGAACAATGCGTTTCGGCTTGTCCGACCGCCGCGCTCAGTTTCTCTCGTAAGAAGCTGGTCCAACTCGGCCCGCTGTCGGCCGGATCTGCCCAGATGACGGATGGTGTTCTCGAAAGGCAATCTTGATTGGGACATTGCGGGTTCGAGCGTTTTGAGGCTGTGCGACTATGGAGCAGGGTTTTCCGTTACGTCATCTGCAGGCTGATGCATTCTGCTTTGGGCACGCCTTGCCATGTTTGGCAATACTGCAGACGCGAGTCCGAATGGAGCTGCTATGATGTCGTGTCAGAAGTCGCACTCTTCCGCGTACAGACCCCCATGGGCTTGTCCCATGGGTGAATCAGTTTCGCAGCTAAAGAGGATCGTTGCACGAACGCGCACTCGGCTGTCCTGTAGCTTGAGGGACATTGGTTCCCACGGGACAATCCCGTGGGGGACCGGGACCGACGCATCGTCCCCCAGTAAATGCGACAACAATTGATTCGGCGGCCCTTACCGACTCCAATCAAGCCCTCTCCGGGCGTCCGCACCCGACCTCGCTGTGACACTGCGGAATGACGGACAGGGTGGCGGGTGTGACGGGCTGTAGGTTTACTGTGGGACTGCTCCGCCAGCTAAAGCAGGCGGCTTCTTTTCGGCCTGCGGTATGGGGTGTGGGTGGTGGTGTCGGTAGGTTTACTGTGGGACTGCTCCGCCAGCTGAAGCAGGCGGCTTCCGGCGTGCACTTCGTAATGGTTTCGGCGCGGCCGGGTTGGGGTTAAGATAATGGGTAAGATTAAGAGCGAGTGAACCGTTAGCGGTGCTTCCTTGGTGTCTGGCCATTTTAAACAGGAACTAGCAGCGCGAACGGAGAACTCGCCTCTTTGTTGGCTCCTGTTCAAATTGTCCTTGTTATGCCATCGGCATAACGGACAGATACTTTCGCCCCCCTTC
Organism: Planctomycetota bacterium; assembly: GCA_024274855.1. Classification (GTDB taxonomy): domain Bacteria; phylum Planctomycetota; class Planctomycetia; order Pirellulales; family Pirellulaceae; genus JAJSAJ01. The sequence goes on from JAJSAJ010001063.1 coordinate 5,679, forward strand.
GAACCTTGGAGGTTCAGCGATGCGATCTTGGAAAGTCTTGATTGTCCGTTTTGCGATCAGTTGCGTCCTGTTTTGTCTTGTCGCTCCCAGCATGGGGCAAACTCCCAAGTTTCGTCGATTGGCATTGAGCACATACCGTGACAAAATGGCAGGCGGATGGCTTGGCCAGATGATTGGCGTCGGTTGGGGCGCGCCGACTGAGTTTCGTTGGAAAGGAAAGATCATTCCCACCGACAAGGTTCCGGTTTGGCACGAGGATATGATTAACCAGTTTCGACAGGATGATATCTATGTCGAAATGACGTTTCTCAGAACACTGGAATTGCACGGCTGGAACGTCAGTTGGGAACAGGCCGGTATCGATTTTGCAAACAGCCAGTACCGTTTGTGGCATGCGAATCGAGCTGGCCGCGACGCACTGCGCAAGGGGATTGCACCACCTGATTCTGGACATCCGAAATTCAATCACCATGCAGACGACATCGATTACCAGATCGAAGCCGATTTTTCCGGGCTGATTGCACCCGGTCTGCCAAACACGGTTATCCAGCTTGGTGAAAAGTTCGGACGCATCATGAACTATGGTGACGGCCTGTATGGCGGCCAATTCGTCGGCGCGATGTACGCCGAGGCGTTCTTCGAAGACAATCCAATCAAGATCATTAAGGCTGGATTGAAAGCGATCCCGGCGGGCAGTCAGTACGCCGAGGCGGTTCGGGACACACTGCGTTGGCACCAACAGCAACCGACCGACTGGAAAGCAACCTGGGCAAAGCTGCATGCAAAATACGATTTGGATCCTACATATCGCAAATTCTCATGCAGCGGTCCCAAAGGTGAGTTCAACATTGATGCGAAATTGAACGGCGCCTATATCGTCATGGGCCTGGTCTACGGCGATGGTCAGCTGGATCGTTCTATCGTGATTGCAATGCGATGCGGTCAGGATTCGGACTGCAATCCGTCGAGTGCCGGTGGCATTATTGGGACGGTCCTAGGACGCTCGCAACTGCCGAAGCGTTTCACGAAGAAGCTCGACTCAAGTCGCATGTTCAGCCACACGGCCTACTCGTTTCCCCTGTTGTTGGATGTCTGTCAGAAACTTGCACGAGCTGCCGTCATCAACGCTGGCGGCAAGATCGAA
>JAJSAJ010000118.1 GCA_024274855.1 Planctomycetota bacterium
CGGATTCACGAGCACATCGTCGATTCCCACTGGTCGAACAACAACCATTTCTTCCGCGATGGCGAGTTGGCAACCGCATGCGATCAGGATGGTCACGGCGACTGGTTGAAGACGCATTGATTGTCTCCTTGCAGAATCAGGAGTTTCCGAGGCGGTTTTTCAGGTGTCGAGGTTTTTCCTTGTTTACTTATGCTACCCCTGATATCTCACGTTCGTTTCCAAGAGGTCAGACCCATTTTTGGCGACAAAATGCGTTTGCGTAAATGAACGCTTTCTCTGCGGAAAAATGCGTCAGACCCCAGCGGCGTGAACGGCTACAGGTAGGAACACCTTTGTTCACGTAGGAACAATATGCTGCGCAGACGGCGGGTCTTTTTTCTCGCATCTGCCTCGACTTACGGCCCCTCGCTACGAACACGCATGAAACACCCGGGCTAACCCCAATTTCTGGACTTGGCCCGGCGCTAGTCATGCGAAGGAAGTGTGACACTTTTGGGTAGGTACGTTATCTTTCGGTCGTTCGGTACGCGTTTGCCAGGCGTGCAACGGCCATTCTGAACTTGCTGGCCCAGCAATTTGATCAGCGCGCTGACTTTGTCCGGGTGCTGGGCAACGAGGTTGTTCTGTTCCGCGGGATCCTCGTCCAGATTGAACAATTGCATTGGGGGCAGGCCTTGTTTTTTTGCAGCCGCTTCCTTGGGCGCGCTCCAGCCTCCACTGCCGTAGGACAGACAGAGTTTCCACACCCCCTGGCGGATCGCGAAGTGCCCGCTGATCGAATGGCTGATCAGCGTATCACGTCCGGAACTGTCCGCACCGTTGAAGATGGGCAGCAGACTGAAGCCGTCTTCGCCCCCTTGCGGTTTTCGCGGTTGTCCCGTGATGTCTTCCAGTGTCGAGTAGAGATCGGTCAGACAGGCTAGTGCGTTGGTCTTACGTCCACCCCGAATGTGGCCAGGCCAGCGGACGACCAAGGGAACGCGGTGTCCACCTTCGTAAATGTCAGCCTTGTGACCTCGGTAGCCCGCACTCGGGTCATGCCCTTTGCTTTTCAAGAGCTCGAAGTTTGCTTCTGGCGAGCATCCATTGTCACTCGTGAAAATCACCAACGTATTTTTGTCGAGTTCCGTTGCCTTGAGTGTGTCCAATATTTGGCCCACGTGATGATCCACCTGGATCACATAGTCTCCATACGGGTTCAGACCGCTCATGCCCTTGAAAGCATCCGAGGGAACGATTGGTGTGTGCGGAGCGGGCAAAGCCAGGTAGAGGAAGAAAGGCTTTCCGGATTGTGCCTGAGCGTCGCGCTGCTTGATGTACTGAATCGATTTGTCGACCAGATGCGGCAGAACCTCCTTGATCGTGAAGTCCGGTCCGATCGGCCCTTTTCGGTACCAACCATAGCGGTCATCTTTCCGGTTGACGCCTTCTTCCCGGTCGGGCACCGCGGTGACACGGCCGGTGTCGACCCAGACATAGGGCGGCATGTCCAACGAGCCGCAGTGTGCATAGTACTGGTCGAATCCGTTGATGTCGGGCCCGTTCTTTACCGGCTGCGTAAAGTCGATCTTCTTGCCCTTCTTTTGCCAATCCCACCCCAGATGCCATTTTCCGATCATCTCCGTGTGGTATCCGGCCGCTTGCATCAGGTGTCCCAGTGTCGGCCGGTCCGCGGGAATTAAGTGTGAGCTCTTGCCACTCAAGACGCCTCTGGCCAAACGGCTGCGCCAGTTGTATCGCCCTGTAAGGAGTCCGTAGCGGGTCGGTGTGCATACGGAACTTGGTGTATGCGCGTCGAGAAACGTGAGGCCCTCGCTTGCCAGATTACGCAAGTTGGGTGTCTTGATCTTGCAGTTAGGGTTGGTGGGCGTAACATCTCCGATTCCCAAATCATCGGCCATGATGAGAACGACATTCGGACGCTCGGCCGCGAGGCCATGGTGGAGCAAAATGCCCAAGAGGCAGAATCCTGCGAACCCAAAAGCAAACAGACGGACTAACCGTGCGGGACAACGAGATACTTGCATGAAAAACTCCTGACATGGCCTGCGGCCACAACCAAAGTAGGGTGTGCCAAACTCGCTCGACGGACCTTCACAATCGGTCACGATATAACGCGAGCGCCGGCACACCAGAACCCAGGTCTATCGTCCAATATGCGCGCACCCATTCCTCGGAGTCTGGGTAGAATCCTCTAACGCGGATCACGGCCACAACCCAAGTAGGGTCTCACGCGTCTCCTCGCTTCACTTCTTCTCATCCGGGACCGGTTCAGATTAATGCCCGCTCTGTTGCTTAACAAGTCGGCAGCGTTCGCATGAAAGTATGGTAACGCTTTAGCCATCTGAAGTAGACCGTGACCCGTGATCTCACTTTATTGCGGACCGGCCCCAACCGCCTTGTGCGGTTGGTGAAGAAGCCTCTGGGCGAAACAGTTACAAGGTTTTATCGATCCTGAATCGCCCGCCCTTGGACTCAGCGGGACTCGATTGTCACTTGCAGGATCGATTCATCTTGTTCGAGTGTCGCCAGTGCGGACGCGGACGGAGCCGAATCGAGTTGCAGTGTGCAGCAAGCGGCCTGAGTGCTTTCGAAGATCGTGTTTTCCATTTCCTCGACATTGATTTCTTCCGTTCGCAGCAGGTCGAGTACGCTAGCCAATACGCCGACGCGGTTATAGTGGCGAATGACCAACGAGTGTGTTGCCCGCGATCGAGCACACATATTGACCGTGTTGGGTGGCTTGCCCGTCTCGAAAAACGCACGAACAATGCGTACGACTTCACTCGCGACTGCCTCGGCGGCCTCTTCCGTCGAGGCGCCGATATGTGGAGTGGCGGTAACGAATTTGGCAAGTTCGCTATGCGGGAAAGGTGCTTCACCTTGACGAGGCTCGTCCGCGAAAACATCCAAACCGACGCGCAATTGGTGATCGTGAATTGCGTCGAGCAGTGCTTGCTGATCAACGATTTCTCCACGAGCGGTATTGATAAGAATCGCTCCGTCATGCATCGCGGCCAGGAACTGGCGGTCGACCAGTCCCTTGGTGTCAGGCGTCGCCGCCAGATGGATCGAAATCGCGTCGCTGACTTGTGCCAGGGCAAGGGGTGAATCGCAGTATTCCAGATCCAGTTCCGCGGCACGCGCCGCGTCAAGACTGCGACTCAACCCGGCAAGATGCATGCCCAGTCCTCGCGCCCGGTTGGCCACCTCGCGCCCGATTGTCCCGAGGCCGAGGATGCCCAGCGTCCGGCCTCGTAACCCTCGCGCCTTGCCGTACTCCTTCTTTCGCCACTTTCCTGAGCGAAGGTCTGTCGCCGCGTCGACAATGCGACGGTCACAAGCGATCAGCAGCCCGATCGCCAGTTCGGCGACGGCCGCACTGTTCTTGCCGGGACAATTCGTAACGTAGATGCCGCGTCGACTGGCGGCCTGAACGTCAATCGTGTTGACACCGGCACCGGCACGTACGATCAGCGATAGTTTTGGCGCTGACTCAATCGTTTCGGCGGACACTTTTGTCGATCGTACGACCAAGACATGTGTTTCACCCACCGTGCCGGGCAATTCGTCCGCCGTCAGATCGGGCTGGATGTCCAGGGCGATCCCTAATTCACGCAATGCATGCGCAGTCCGATCCGACAGTTTGTCCGCAATCAGCACTTTCATGGTTCTCTCCCTGGGTTGATTTCAGTCGTTCTTGCAACGGAATCCAGGCCCCGTCGGATAGACTCAGTATATCGTGCTTCGCGACCTGTAAGTAGCGGCAACGAGAATCGTTGCTGGCTCTAGACAACCGAGCCCAGGTGGCACACCAGGGGCCAAGGACGATCGGAACTTCAGTGGGCCTCGCTCTTGGGAAGGCCCGGTATTCGTGCATGGGCAGAGTCCGGTGCGGGGTACTTGCCATAGAATCGCTTAATGAAGTGGCGCCGGCAACTTGACGGGACGTGCGGTTCCCAGCCCCAACGATTCAACAGCCGGTCGGAGATCCGCAGGTTGGTAACCTCGGACAAGATGGCATCGGAACGCTTGATTCGAGCGATTTCATCGAGCACCATCAGGGCCGCACGAACAGTTTGGAACGTGCTCCCGCGACTGGAGACGATATACTTCAAGACAAGAAACTGGCTGTGCCGGAAGGGCTGGTTGTAATAGATCCAGCATCGGTTGCCTTCGGCTGAATTGTGCGTGTGCCCGCCCAGTACGGCGACGCCGGAAAGACTGATCATCTTGGGGTACGGCCGCAAGTGGATTGACTTGAGCAGTTCGTTCTCGATTTCAATGATCCCATATCGACGCCGACGCAGTACGTCAGCATCGGAGACGAGGTTGTCGACAGCTTGCCAAGCTGGCATACGCAACTCCCTTACTGATAATCAGGCGATCGATCCCGTGGCCCCCCTTCCCCAAAGGTAGCCGTTCACGCCGCTGGGGTCTGACCCCTTGGAAGCGAGCCGGCGGCGACAAATGGACTCGGCACGCCAAGTCCACGTTGCTCGTTCGGCCATCGCGCTGCAACTGGCGTAAGATCGCCAGGTCGAATCGATCAATGTCAGTAACGGATTTCGATTGTTTTGTCATAAGCTTATTTATCTAACGATTCTTCGTCTAAACTGTTCGAAAACAGATGGATATGTTATCAAAGTATGTGAATGCTTTCAATAATTCATTGTTGGAATGTTGCAAACCCCGGGTTTCCGAAGGCCGTTTGGGGCAGAAAGGTAGGCCGAGTGTCGTTAAACTGGCTTGATCGGCAACTTGCAGCCCAGCGCGTGCGGATGCTCGGTTGGAACGAGTGTTTTTTTTAGATGGACTCGCTAATTCGACTGTTTGACTTTTAGTAACTGTTTAGCCGTCTGCAGTAGGGTTTGCATCTCACGGCTGTTTTTTCGGCTGATCGACCCCAACGGCCTTGTGCCGTTGGTGAGCGAGTCTATTGAGCTAAGGCCGGCATGTCATGCCACGGCCGCTCGCTCCCCGCCGCCAAAGGCGGCGGGGAGCGAGCGGAAAGGGGGTTTTCATCACATGCTTTTTAGCTCGAGAGACTAATTCACCCATGGGACAAGCCCATGGGGGTCCTTCGACCAACGCGCGTTCTCCATTTGGCTAAAGTGTAACGATTTTTATAGGGTGGGCATCGCCCGCCACAAGATCTTGTGCCTCATTGGGGCAGTGATTGTTAGCTGGGCCAACGGGAGGGCGAGGCTCCCGCCGAGCCGGTGAAAAGTGTCGACGGCGGCTGACGTTACGGCTCAGCAGGAGCTTCGCCCTCCCGTGTGGTGGACCACGTTACGATCAAGACCCCTCATCAGCGAAGTCAAACAGTCGAACGGATTGGTTGTTTGGCCGCCCCCGGGCGCGTTGATTGGTGTTTGTCTGTGGAGGGGAAGTCGATAACATACTCGTTTGGTCGCGCTCGGCCTGCCCGACCTGGCGTGTTTCCATGGGGGCAAGCCGATCGGATGCTGATTTGCTTTAAGTTGAATATTTCCGGGTGTCTTTCGGTGCGCGTGCACGGAGAGATTTGTGTCAACGGGCGGCAGGTCCGCCAACCGACATCGAGCTACTGCTCGTAATTGGTTCGACGTCCTGCCGCGTTAGAGTCTTAGGTTGTGACATGCGCGCATCTTGTCCGACGGACCTCCAGGTCCGTCGAATGAACGGACGTGTGCGTCCGTTCGACGATACGGGTCGTGGCTCGGCCGCTTGGGATGCGGGCAAAAAAACGCGGTAGTAATACGAACTGAGGGTCCATGGTTTTGCTTGTTATGAGAGTCTCGCTCCGAGGTTTGCGATGAGAGTACGAATCACATTGCCGCTCTGTCTTTCTGTTGTCGGCACGTTGGGTCTTTTCATTGGTTGTGCGTCGGTCTCACCGGGCGAGCAACCGTCGGGCAGTGATGCCAGTGGTCTGGCAAGCACGCTTCAGAGTCTGCCGGCTCCGACCCTGGGTGGAACTCAATTCTGGACGGATCAATACTTTTTTCATCAATGGCGGATCCAACGACGGGCGAATTCCGACGAATACCGATTATTGGACGATAGTGATTGGCAGCATGCGAGCGGAACATTCGAGCAGTGCCGCGTGAAACTGGATCAGATTCGGCGTGAACGAAAACTTAAACCAATGTCGGGAGACGCGGTCGTACTGGTTCACGGGTTGGCGGCCCCGGGTTGGTCTATGCATTTGTTGGGAAAGCACTTGAACAAGCACATGGGGGTTGAGGTTTTCAATGTTGAATACGCCAGCACCCGGTGCAGTATTGACGACCATGCCCGCAGTTTTGCGCGAATAATCGCGAGGTTAGAGGGGATTGAGAAGATCCACATGGTTGGGCACAGCATGGGAAACATTGTGATCCGACGTTACCTGGCGGGTGAGACGTCTGGCCATGCAACGTGGCAGGCGGATCCTCGAGTTGGGCGGATTGTGATGATTGCACCGCCCAATCATGGGTCGATCACGGCATCGCGTTTGTCGGACTACGGTCTATTCAAGACGGTATTTGGCGATGCTGGACGGCAACTTGGCGTGGAGTGGAAGAGATTGGAGCCGAAACTGGCGACGCCGACCACGGAGTTCGGGATTATTGCCGGAGGGCTGGGCAACAAAGTTGGATTCAGTGTGCGGTTGCCGGGTGACGACGACGGGCGTATCACCGTCAAGACGACTCAACTGGCCGGAGCGGCCGACTTTATTGTTGTCGGGATGTTGCACGAGTTGATTGCCAACGATCCGCGCGTTCTGGATTACACACTCCATTTTCTCCAGCATGGATGGTTCGTTTCCGCTGAGCAGCGTCGGCCGATTCCCCTTCGTGTGGCCGCCGCCGATCAGGCCGTGCCGGCCGGCACGCTACCGAACCACAATGGGCGCTGAGTCACGTGCGTTATGCGGTATAGAGCGATATTGGCGATCGAACCGGTCTCGTTTGGCGACTGTGTGGCCCGATTCTCAACCTCCGGGCTGTTGTGCAAGCTTTTTTGAGTTAGACTATCGCAGATGGTCGGAGTGGCCTCTCCAGGACGCGTGGATCGCACGATCTGGCATTCTCATGTTGCCGGCAAGCTTCGCCGCAGGGTTGTTTAATCGGGCTTCCTGCTCGTGACCGATGGACGGCATTTCGGGCCCGTAAACATCTTCAACAAACCAAAGAGAGACTCCCCGAGCGGAAGGGCCGCAATCAAATCCTAGCCACTGCTTGGAGCCTTGTTGGCTGGTTCCCGTTGGTCGCTCAATCTTGTAAAGAACGTAACGATCTTTGAAGTTGGGTAACACGTTAGCCAAATGGAGAACGGACGTTGGTCGAAGGACCCCCATGGGCTTGTCCCATGGGTGAATCAGTCTCTCGAGCTAGAAAGCATGTGATGACAATCCCCTTTCCGCTCCCTCCCCGCCGCCTTTGGCGGCGGGGAGGGAGCGGCCGTCGGCATGACATGCCAGCCTTAGCTCAATAGACTCGCTCACCAACGGCACAAGGCCGTTGGGGTCGATCAGCCGAAAAAACAGCAGCGAAATGCAAATCCAACTGCAGACGGCTAAACAGTTGCGAAATAGGTAATACAGGGTGACTTGATGATTCGCGAAACCGATCGAGAGCAAGCGGCGAATACTTCGCGTTATTGTTATCTGGAAGCGGGGACTGGGACGTCGACGATTGTCATGTTGCATGGTCTGTTTGGCACGCCCGACAACTGGTGGTCGATCATGGACGAGCTTTCCGACCACTATCGGTTCCTTGCATTGCAGCTTCCCATCGATCATGCGGGTGATCGGACGTACCGTTCCTTCCGCTCACTGACTCAGTTGACGGATTTTGTCGGCGAGTTCATTGACGATATGGAACTTGACCGAGTTGTATTGTGTGGAAATTCGCTTGGGGGCCATTTGGCACTCGATCTTTATCTTCGTCAACCCGAGCGGATTGAGATGCTCGTATTGAGTGGAAGCGCCGGATTGTACGAAAACAGTCTGAGTGGTGGGCCTTTACGGTTGAGTCGGCGTTTAGTGCACAAGCATGCATGCGAGATCTTCCATGACTCCGTCCATGTTACGGACGAGTTGGTGGACCATATCTTCGACACACTTTCCGATCGGAACTACCGTCGGTTTTTGTTGCGAGTGGCCAAGGCGACGCGTGATCGTTCCATGGCCGACGAACTGGCCAAGGTAGATGTTCCGACGATGATCATTTGGGGTAGCGACGATTCGATCACACCGCCATTTGTGGCCGAACAATTTCGTGACAGTATTCGGGGTGCGGAGTTGGTCTATTTGGACGAATGTGGTCACGCCCCGCCCATCGAACAGCCTCGAGCATTTGCTCGTGAACTGCATGGATTCCTGAGTGCCGCTTCGACAACGGATCGCGACCATGTCATTCGCAAACCGCGGTGAATCGGCCGATGAGGGCGGAAACCGCAGAGCTCGAATCTATGCGGCCGTTATTCTTACGGTCCTGGCCCTTGCCGTTCCGTGGCTTGTCTTAGGCGTAATGGGCGCGCTCGACAGCAATTCCAACGACCCTCGCCAGTGGCTTCCGCGTGGTTCTGACGAGACGGCAAAGTATCGCTGGTTTCAGCAGTGTTTTGGTGGTGACGAAATTACGATCGTCAGTTGGCCAGAATGCACGTTGGAGGACACGCGTCTGGAGCAGGTTGGCCGGTCGCTTGTGGAAGAACCTGAAGTGCCGTATTTCCGGCGGGCGGTTACCGCGAGTCCGTTGATTCGAAAGCTGACTCGTTCGCCGGCCAATCTAAGCAGGCGATCGGCGATCCGGCGGCTCCGTGGCATCTTGGTTGGGCCGGACGGCAAGACGACCTGTCTTGTGTTGACGATCTCAGAACGGGGAGCTACGGATCGTGAAGGAGCCGTTGCGAGGGTTCGTCGGGTCGTTGAGCAAGCGTACGGGCTTGCGCCGGAGCAGGTTCACCTTGGTGGGCCGACCGTGGATGCGGCGACGATCAATGTGGAGAGTCAGCGTCTGCTCTTGGAACTGGCCGGCTTGTCTGGACTGATTGCGCTGACGATCACGTGGTTGCGGATGCGCAGTATTCGCCTTGCCGCGATCATCATGGTCTGTGCTGTTTACTGTACGGGAGTCGCACTTTCGATTCTCTACTATACCGGTGGGAACATGAACCTGGTGATGACGATGTTGCCTCCATTGATGTTCGTCTTGGGCGTCTCGGCGGCGGTACATTTGACGAACTATTATCGGGACGCGTTGAAGGAGGGGAGTGGCGAGGGGGCTGCTTTGCGGGCATTGGCTGCCGGATGGCGGCCGTGTGCTCTTGCGTCCGGTACGACCGCCGGTGGTTTATTGTCGCTCGCAGTGAGCAACATCATGCCGGTGAAGATGTTTGGCATCTATGCGGCGGCCGGTATGTGCGCCAGCTTGCTTGTCGTGTTATTGTTTCTTCCCTCCGCATTAATTCTTTGGCCGGAACGCGCTGTTTCCAGGACATCCGTTCGCGACCATTATCCGAAAGCCTCTCGTCGTGATCGTGCGATTCACTGGATCTGCCGCCACCATGTTCTGGTCAGTGTCGGCTGTCTTGTGCTGATGCTTGTCGCCGCTCGTGGGCTGCCCCAGCTGCGATCGACGGTCAAGTTACAGTATCGTTTCCGACCGAACAGCCAGATCATTCAGGACTATCGTTGGTTGGAGAAGCACCTGGGACCTCTGGTGCCTTTGGAAGTCGTGGTCCATTTTTCCGGGGAGAATCGACCGGCTTTTCTAGACCAGTTACGGTTCGTGGCTCGTGTTCACTCGGAGCTGAGCAAGCATTCGGGTGTTGGGGCCGTATTGTCAGGCGTCAATTTCGTGCCGTTTCTTCCTCGGGGCGGTTCGATACGAAATGTTGCCCGCCGGTCGATGCTGCGTGCTCGCGTGCCGGAACTCGAACACCTGCTTCGCCAATCGCACTACCTTGCCCAGGGCGACGGGAATGAAACACTTTGGCGGATCAGCGTTCGGGCGCCCGCCTTGGGCGACCTGGATTACGGCCGTTTTGTCGAGTCGTTACGGAAGGAGCTTGCCCCCACGCTTGCCGGGGTCGCCGGGACGCGGCTGACGTATACCGGCGTGATCCCGTTGATTTACAAGGCTCAGCGGGAACTACTTGGCGACCTGGTCGAAAGTTTCTTCTTGGCCTTTGGCGTGATCGCTTTGGTCATGATGATTACTCTGCGCGGCATTCGAAGCGGCTTGCTTGCCATGGTGCCGAATGTGTTTCCGGCGGTCACACTCTTTGGTCTCATGGGCTGGCTGAAGATTCCGATTGAAATCGGATCGATTATGACCGCGAGCGCGGCGATGGGGATCGCAGTTGACGATACGTTTCATTTTCTGACGTGGTTTCGCGCTGGTGTCGGCCGATCGCTTCCGCGAGACTAGGCGCTGACGTTCGCATATCGCCGCTGTGCCGGAGCGATGATACTGACTACACTCATCTGCTCGGGCGGGTTATTGGCTTTTTCGTTCAGTTCATTCATGCCGATCGTCCGTTTCTCGTGGTTGATGGCGTCTTTGCTGGGCGTGGCTCTTGTTGGGGATCTGGTCCTGTTGCCCGCCCTGTTAGCCGGCCCGTTGGGCAAGTGGTTCACACCTCGCACGACTTGATCATCAAGTGGCACGCCATCCACGATATACGCTAGAATGGACGCCGGCGTTTTGCTTTCGATGTGACAGTGTTCTTGTCGGCCTGGATCGGTGGTTCGTGTCCATCGACTTGTTTGGTGTGCGGCCGGGAACGTGTCGGGTCATTCCTCACAACGATCCGTCTCAGCGACTTGGCAGTCTCTTGCAGGCCGCTCAGCGGTCGTTTTCCTGCTGGGAAGGAATCATGGATCGTGGTACGCCCCAGATCCGAGGCTGGTTGGCCCGCCGTCGACTGCACCTGGTCGAACGTAACGTGCCCGAACGTGGCTTGATGCGTGAGAATCTGGGTGTCACGATCGAGCGAGTATCCGATTAGTACTGTTTGGTATGCTCGCGTTGTTGTTACGGCCGTCTCAGCTAGCCGGTTGCTCCCGAGACCGACATGCTGAAAAAGAGCTTACACCGGGAAACGCTCTTGTCGGGTACCGAGTTCGTGCTTTGCCAACGGGTTTCGATTTGTGGTACACTCTGGAAACGGACGCCCCATTTGACGTGATGCTGTACACATTTGTGAATCGAGGATACCTCGTGAAGTCTTTGGTATGGTTGCTAGCGACGTTGACTGGTATGGCATTTCTTGCTTTGGACGATGCCGTCCCGGCGGACTGGCCCACTTGGCGCCATGATGTCACACGAAGCGGTGTTTCGCCGAGCGAGTTACCGGGGACGCTCTATCTTCGATGGTCACGCGGTTTGCCACGGCCGGTCATGGCTTGGCCAAACGAGCCTCGATTACAGTTTGATGGTGCGAACGAGCCCATTGTGATGGGCAAGACACTGTTTCTTGGTTCCTCTTATGACGGCAGTCTGCGAGCTTTTGCCACGGAGTCAGGTGAGCTGCGTTGGACGTTCTATACGGAAGGCCCGATTCGGTGTGCGCCGGTAGCCTGGAAGGAGCGTGTCTACGTCGGTTCCGACGATGGTTATCTCTATTGCTTAACGGCAGCCACGGGGGAAATGTTGTGGCGAGTTCGTGGGGCGCCGGACGATCGTCCAGACTATCGCCAGTTGGGGAACGCTCGATTGGTTTCCTATTGGCCGGTGCGCGGAGGAGCCGTGTTGCATGACGGAACCATCTACTTTGGAGCAGGTATTTGGCCTTCGATGGGTGTTTTTATCAATGCGGTTGACGCGGAAACGGGGCACATCCAATGGTCGAATCACGAGGCGAATTACATTAAACAAGTTCGGCTTGACCATAATGACATGCAGGAGGCGGGACTATCACCGCAAGGATATTTCCTGTTTGTCGATGGGAAACTGCATGTCCCGAACGGTCGGTCCATGCCAGCCGGGTTCGATCCGGAAACAGGTAAACTTCTGCAGTATGTGCAGGGGTACCGCCGCGGTGATTCTCGGGTAACGGCATCGGGAAACCTGCTGTTTGTTGGCGACGGTGGCATCGTCGACGCGGATGACGGCCGCGAAGTGGGCGAGCGTTGGGTGTCGGCCGGAAAAGATGCGCCTGCGGCGTGGAGTACTCCGAAACTGGACCTGTTCGAGGGGCCGATGTTCGGCTACAAGTTTGTGCCGGGGTGCAACTTCCGCTCGGTCTTTGACCGGGGCGTTGCCTATGGCGTGGACAAGGGGTTTCTGGTTGCCCATGATCTGAACAAAGCAACAACGTCTTTGTATGAGAAAAAGAAGGGGAAGTTTACCTATCACCCAACAAAGTGGACAGCTCCCGAGTTGTGGAGACGCTACTGGATCGCCCAGAAGCCGGGAGCGACAGTCGGCAATATGGTGAAAGCTGGCAGCCGGCTCTATGTTGCGATCGCACAGCAGATCGTTGTGGTCGATGTGGCGGCGAAACCCCGAATCGCTGGTAAGCTGGAGCTGAACGGTTCGGCTGCCAGTCTGATTGCAGCTGATGGCAAGTTGTTCGTCTCGATGACCGACGGCCGGATGCTCTGTTTTGGCAAGAATCCATCCTCGATCAACGGGTATCCCTTGCCGAATAGGCCTCTGAAACACCAAGACGATTCCCTAAGTCGGCAAGTCCGCCAGATTCTGCAACAGTCGACAGTGACTGAGGGTTATGTGGTCGTGCTTGGTGTTCCAGACAAACGGGTGATCACCGAGTTGCTTGCGCAGTCAAAGTTGCATGTCATCGCAGTCGATCAAGATCGTTCGAAGGTGAACGCGTTTCGTCAGCAGCTTGTGGACGCTCGTCTTTATGGGACGCGAGCCGAGGTGTTTGTTGGGGATCCTTTGACGTTTCGGTTTCCGTCGTACTTGGCCAGCCTGTTAATCGCGCCGCGGGAGCTTGAAGAGAGTCTGTTCCTGCCAGATGTGTTGGCTCGTTGTTTCGAAACGTTGCGACCGTACGGTGGTCTGCTGTGGATTCAGGGGCATGGCATCGGCTTAGGCAAACTCAAGGAAACGGCTGCTTCGGCGAAACTTGTGTCGGCGGACATTACCGGGGAAGACGATGCCATACTGGTACGCCGAGTTGGCGCCTTGCCGGGTTCTGTCGACTGGACGCACGAAGGGAGCAGTGCGGCCAGAACCTACTATTCAGGGGACGACCTGGTGCGTGCTCCGCTGGGTGTGCTGTGGTATGGCGATGGGCCAGATTATGGGTTCTATAAGAAAAAAGACTATGGTCGTGGTGTGAAGCCTCAGGTCGCCGGCGGGCGTGTGTTTTCATTTGATGATATCCGGCAGCTTATTGGTGCCGTTGATGCCTATACGGGTCGGTTGCTGTGGACCTTCAACACAGGTACAGATCACGTGCGGTTGGTCTCGCGGACCGATGGAGTCTATGTTGCAAGAAAACGGCAATGTGATCTGCTCGACCCGACAACAGGCGCGATTCGGAAGACGTATCCGTGTCACGTGCGGAAGGAGGCGGGGAAGAGATGGGAAGTGGTCGATATTCGTGTCGCGGACCAGGTGATCCTGGTTGCCTTGGGGTACGATGTTCCGGACGGGCACAGTCACCAGGCCGTCTCGTCAGGCCTTTGGGATTGTGAAGCGCTGGTCGCATTGGATCGAGAGACTGGCAAGCAACTGTGGGTGAGGTACCCGGCACGGCGTTACAATATTCACGCGATTGCCATGGGGCATGGCATGGTATTCGTAACCGATTCCATTGCTCCCTTGGAGGCTAGCGAGCTGAGCCGTCGTGGCGAACTGCCCAAGACCGTTCCATCCATTTCCTATGCATTGGATGCTGAAACCGGTGTGGAAAAATGGACCTATCAGGCTGAGTACGATTGCCGAACCATTGCTCGGTCCTGGCAATCGATTCGGGCGAATGACGATTGGATTTCCTATTCCCAGGAGAAGGGCCTTGTCTTATTGGGC
Source organism: Planctomycetota bacterium (assembly GCA_024274855.1). Classification (GTDB taxonomy): domain Bacteria; phylum Planctomycetota; class Planctomycetia; order Pirellulales; family Pirellulaceae; genus JAJSAJ01. The sequence goes on from JAJSAJ010000118.1 coordinate 13,977, forward strand.
AAGTTGGCTCAGGTAACGGCCATCGACGCGGAGTCGGGGATAACCCGATGGAGCAATCGAGCAGGTTCGCAGCCGATTGTCTTGCGTGATGACAGCTTCATCAATCAGGGCGGCGGACGTTACGACCTCGAGACGGGCAAGCAGACGAGCAAGGCGACTTTCTTCAGAAGGTCGGGAGGTTGCAATTATGCGGTCGGGAACAAGCATCTGATGTTCATCAGGAATCGGAGCGTGACCTACTTCGACATCCGTGATCACAAAGAATACAGTCTGCGCGATATTCGTTCCGGCTGCAGCAATTCGTTTGTGGCGGCCGACGGGTTGCTGAATATGCCCTGTTACTCGTACGGCTGCGTTTGCAATTACCCGTTGCAAACGTCTTTCGCCATGCGGTACATGCCCGAAGCGGCCGGATGGGCGGGTGACAAGCCTTTCGAGTTGCAAGCAAGGAAATAAGGTCTTGCTCGGTATCGGTTCGAGGCAATCGGCATTCTCGCCGCCCGTTGTGGCAATAGGCTGAAAGAGCCTCATGGAGCAGCCCAGGGATGCAAATACTGACTATCGGTAAGGTCGTTATTCTGACGTTGTGTCTCAATAGCCTCGTCCAGCGATTGGGCGTTGCCGGCGAGAATCTCGTGCGGAATCCAGGATTCGAGCAGGGAGGAGACGGGTGGGATTTTCGGGTTGCGCGGCGATCGGATATCGCACCGGCAATCGATCTTGCGATTGATGATAGTACGGCACATACAGGCAAGGTGTCGGCCCGGCTTACGTTGGATTTTGAATCGAGGGCGCAGTTTTTTCGCCCGGTACAGAAGGTCAAGCTGTTCCCCGATACGGAATATCTTCTCTCGGCCTACGTGAAAACGGAGCTGACGGATGGGGCTGTCCATCTCGAGCTTCAGGATGTACGCGGATGGAAGCGGTTGCTTAAGGGGTCATTTCCCTTGCGTGGTCGAAGTGACTGGATCAAGTTGGACGTGCCGTTTCGGACGAGCTTGACAACCGAAGCCGTCCGCATCGGACTCCGACATATCGGTCGGGAGGGTGACAAGACGCCCGTGAAAGGTCGGGTCTGGCTCGATGACGTGGTACTGAGGGAGCGAGGGTCCGGTGTCCCTCGGCTGTCCCCGGACGCGTTGAAAGCCGCGATCGAGAACAGCAAACGGATCGTACTGGAAAACTATGCTGTCAGAATCGCGTTTGCCGAACCGAGACTGAGGGTCCGGCAGATCCTATTCAAGAGCCGCCCGTCGCTCGCACTGCTGCCAGGGCCTTTTCCGGAATTGCCCCTGTACTCGATCCGACTGGAGAACATGGATGGTCGTGTCGAAGAGGTGCGATCCTTGCACGCGTTGAGCGTTGAGGTCGAGCAGGTTGCGCCAAGTTCGTATCTGCTTTCCGCTCTGCATGATCGTGGAGTCCGAAGTGTTCGTGTGCGCGTGACGCTCAGCCAAACGGGACATGTCGACCTTTCGCTGACCGACGTGCGGATGCAGCCGGGATGGCGAGTGACCGAGATCATGTTTCCCCAGATTGTTACGCGCGGCGTGCTTGGCAAGAAGCCTGAAGATACATTTGTTGGTGGCGAGCGTCCGATATCGTTGGTTGATGGGTATCGCTTTAGGGCCGTGAATTACCCCACGTCATCGCGCGTGCCCTTGCTCTATCAATACGGCACTGACGGTGGGATTTATCTGATGGTGTTGGACCCGGAGCAACGAGTGAAGACGCTGGAATTACAGCCGTTATCCAAGCGGATCGGGGCGGTACCGAGTTCGATTGCGTGGCGTTGTGACGTTAAGGTCGGAGCGGGCGACGCGGTGCCACGGCAAATAGTGCGCATCGGGCCGATTGAGCAGAGTGCCTATGAGGCGGCGGAAGTCTATCGCGATTGGGCTGAGACCCAGCCATGGTGTCCCAAGCCCCTTACCCAACGTCGCGACATCGGCGAGTGGCGATTGCGCGGCGTCCCGCACTATTTCATTTATCTTCCGGAGTCTGGTCCGAAGTTGTTGACCAAGCCGCTGCGCGAAATGACTCGGAAAGAACGCGTTGAGCATGTCAAGCAAAATCGAAGGCCTTTCCGTCTGAAGGAAGTGCCTGATGTGATGCGCGAGTTGCCCCGGGAAATCAGCGAGCTTGGAGGGGTTGTCGATTTGCGAGGCTGGGAGAAATGGGGCCTGTGGATGAACCCCGACTGGTGGCCTCCGCGCCAAGGTGAAGACGTGCTTCGCAAGGCCACGGAGGCAATCCATCAGGCTGGGCTGAATGTTACGGCGGATGTGATGTTCTACAACCTGAATATTCAAAACGCGAAAGGTAAGGGTGGGTTCGGCGAAGATGGCATGCGTGCCTTGGAATCGCTAAACATGGTGCCGGAAAATGTGGCGATGATCGACCAACAAGGCAACCTGGTGTCGGGCGGAGCGGCTCAATATCGCGGGAATATCGTTTGTCCAACAGCGACCGCTCCACGGCAACATGCCGTACGAACGCTAATTCAAATGAAGAACGCAGGGTTTGATGATGTCCAGTTTGACGGTGGAGGTATGGAGATCACCAAGCCATGCTTCAGTCGAAAGCACACGCATCCGCGTGGGTATGGCTGTTGGCAGACCGAGGTTGCTCGGGAGTATCTGGACCGAGTGCGCGATGCCATCCCCGAAGCAAGGCAGACGGGGTTTGGTTTCTTGGAAGAGTACTTCAACGAAGTACGTTTGCATTCGTACGTGGCCGTCTACACGCGTTGCGAACAGATGAGAAACTTGCGCGCCCGCGCAATGGCCCTTACGAGAAAACGGCGCACACCGTTGCCCAGCATCTTCTCCTTTGTGTATCACGGCCGAATGGTTGAGACAGGGTTTTTGGTAGCTATGGGCCGGTTCCCTATGCGGCGGCGGCCAACATGGCCATCGGCATCTGTGCCGGGCCCCAACCGACTCCGTGGATTACTTTTGGTGACATACTCGATGAGCGTTGGGTCAGGATCTTTATCGCTGGGACAAAAGCTCGACAGACTTTCGCACATGACTTTGTGATGCTTGGCCGGATGCTCCGGCCGATCCGCGTTGAGCCCTGGACGACCCTGAAACTCTCGATGAAAGATGCGGCTGCGGGGAAGTGGCGGCAGAAGGAATTGGAAGTCCCGGCGATTATCCAGCAGGCCTACCGATCGCCCGCGGGCAAAATCGGTTGGCTGTTGATCAATCACACTGATCACCAGGTCCGTTGTTCGGCTCGCGGTCCCCTGCCCCACTGGTATCTTGAGTTGACCGCGTCCGAGGAAATACGAAGAACGACGCTCGATCAATCCGAGCGAGTGTCCGCCGAATCCCTGAAGAACGTGACTTTGCAACCGGCCGAAGTTGTGCTTTTGGAACAGCTGTAAAGGCATCGTGCCAGTTGGCGGATGGTTGCTGTTTCTTCTGTTTGAGCAGCCCTTCTTCTCGTCGCCTCATGTTGCACCCTGATCGGTGGGCCTTCCCCTCCCATCACCCTTGGGCGAACGTCTCTCTCATCCGTGGGTCGGCTCTGCCATCCGTGGGTTTCCTATTCTTCTCATCGCCACACGTCGCACCCTGATCGGTGGGCCTTCCCCTCCC
>JAJSAJ010001064.1 GCA_024274855.1 Planctomycetota bacterium
ACCATTCCACCGACGTCAAGGATTCCTCTTGGTGTAATCCACCGTCAATTCCACCCAGATGATCTCCAGCGTCTTGCTCTCTTGTTGGTCTGATGGAGTGTACCGAAACTCAAGGACGTTACGGCCGAGCACGAGCCATTCGGAAGGGAACGGGACCTTCTTCTCTCCCCGTTTCCACCAGTTCGGTGTATTGAGAAAACTCAAGGAGTTCTCAGTGCGTGCATTGCGTGCCCGGTTGCGGCGAATGTCCCGTGTCGTCACCGGACTCCCTTGATTCTGTTGTTTCAACGTTTGTGCCGTGATCACCACCGGGCCCTTGCCGTTAACATACAAATCGATTCTCTCACCTTCCGTTAGCGATCGGCAATAGAGGATCGCCTGCGATTTGGCGGACAAGTGACTCGTGCATGCCTTCTGAATGTCGTCCGCGATCCTCAATTGAACCTCTTTCCGTTCGTGCCGGACCGCATCACCGTCGTGCCGCTTGCCAAAGACAATCGGCATGTAGGGCCGTATGTCGACCATATACCGCCGGTCCGCATACGCGATCTTGTTGGGCGTTCCCAGCTCTCCGTAGAACGCCCTCCATTGATAAGGGCTTGCGAACCCCAGCTCAATTCCATCGCAACCAACGCGGTTGTGAATCAGAGCTTGAGCGTAGTACATCCCTGGAACCTTGGGCTTACTGTACCGCTTCTTACCGCTCGGTGACGGATCGGTATCGACAAGACCAAGTGCCTGCCAGATGAACCCATTAATCTTGCACGGGCTTTCTATTTCTCTCTTGAACTCAACAAATCGGTCCATGGGAACGTCAAAGTAATCACTGGCCGGCCACCCCTTGAATGCAGACAGACGATCGATCAACCCTTCCCGCATGTATACCTTCCAATCAATACCTCGTTGGTAGGCGTCCTGAAATGGCACACGAACAAGCAGCTCGAGCCGCCGCCCGCGACGCGTGCCCACTTCATCCAACATTTTCCGGACATCACGGATGAACTGGGTCAGCACGGACCTTCCCGTTTCAGGGTCAGCAAAAAACCTGGTCAACAAATTCAGTGCAACGCCATCAATTCCGGTTTCCGCAGCATCGCGCAGGATAGCCAGTTTGCGATCGCGCACTTCCTTGTGCGAAAAATCCAGTAAGAGAGATCCCGGTATACGGTACTCGGCATGCGATTTCGAGAAATCGTCGGTCAAGAGCTGCCACGTCCAACTGCCGATGGGACCGTATTCTTTGTTTACGTGCATGTACGCAAACAGTTTCACTCCGGATTGACGAGCTCGAGCCGCGGCGATCGTCAGCGGGTCTTGTCCCGCATCGATCAGGTGTTTGAGGTTTCGGTACGCATTGAGATCACCTGTGCGCATCTTCGTCCACATCGCCGACGTCACCCCATCGCCCAACAGCTGGCCCGTCTTCGAATCAAAAGTGACTCGGCTCCCCGCGCTAATGCCCCAGATGATTCCCGAGACTCCTCCTTTCACCAATGGGTCCACCATCTCGTGTTCGAGTTTCTCCTTGGTTAACGGATACTGAGCACGATAGTATTGCGAGAATCCATCGGTGCGATACAGCACGGGAAGCTCTCTGATTGCAGGTCCGCTGGGAAACGATTGCTCGGCCAGCACGTCGGAAACGCATGACACGATGAAGATAAGGGCAACACTTCCCAGCGACGTTTTCATTGAACTCTTTTCTAACGTGGGCTTCGCCCACGACTCCAAGTGGCGGAGCCACGACCAGTATTGTCGAACGGACGCCACGTCCGTTCATTCGACGGACCTGGAGGTCCGTCGGACAAGATGCGCGCACCGTGCGTGCATGTCACAACCCAAGACCAATGTGCCATGGATCCGCGTCGGCATTTTCGCTCGACTCGCGCGAACAGGACATTTCAGCATTGGTAACCGTTAAGCCGTCTGAAGTCACGGTGGCACAGGGGAAGGTGCCGGGCTACTTGCGCGCCGGTCGTCTCTCTCCTCGTCTCCAACCGCCAGTCAGTTTTTTTTCACACGCCTGGTCGACGCACCCAGTTATTTCCTCGAGGCGGTCCGGCACAGACAAAAAGTCGATTGCGGCCAAGGTCCATAACGATACCCGCCTGCGTCATTCCACGGCTGAGCGGGACAGGCTTTTCATCGTCCGCAGCCAGGATTGTCTTCATCCGCTCGGCTGGGTCTCTTGTCACATCGCGCAAGGCCCTTGCCATTTGTTCGGCGCGCGCATCGCGTTGGAACGAATTACCTGCGTGCACATGCTGACTGAGGTGTTTTTCCTTGAAGTGGTTCGTGTGCACGAGGATCCCGCATCTCATGGGCACACGGCCGGTCGCCGATGGTGTCCACTCGAGATCCCAAGCCGATGCGTTCTGGTCGGCATACTGCGCCATCAGAAAGTTGGCCGAGGCGCACCGCGGCACTCGGGAAACGAGAGCCATCGCATCGGCGAGGTTGTCGCAACCCAATACCGCGCGCAGCAGGCAATGGACCGGCACGCCGGGATTTGCTTTGGGATTGTCCGAGGGGTGCCTCAGGAAATTGAGACAGACTCCGAGCCGGCGGCTGTTGAAACCGATCTTACCCACCATCCCGGCCTCGGTAAACGTGACAATCGCCGGCCCGGCGTCCGGCTTCAGGCGAAGAATGATCGTGTTCTTTCGAAGGGCTCGTTTCCAGTCCCAGTTCTGTCCCAAAGCGAGCAGCGTCTTTCCCCCGACACGTTCCTCCAGCGCAAGAGCCGTGCAACCGGGCACGGTTTGCTGTGGCCGGCCAGTCTTGACAGCCTTCCGGCGTCCAAGGACCAGCAGGTCGGAACGGGCATTGACGGCCAGGATCTCGTCCAGTTGACAATTGGCTCCCCTGGCGATCCCGATCATCTCCTCGAGCAACGCCGGACAGTGGTCTCTGATCACGCTGTTGAAGCCATTGGCAAGCGTCAAGATCCGCTGTTTGTCGCATCCGGTGGCATGGCTGAGATAGTCGAGATAGAAAGCGACGTTGTGTTTCACTTGAACGGAGAAGCGTCTGCCGTGAGCGATGCCGATCGCCGCCGGACTCCCCGCTGCTTTCAACTCGGGAATCGGCGAAACGCCCGTTTCCGACCGCACGATCGGAATTGCCACGGCTGCACCGAGACATGAACTCTGAACCAGAAACTGGCGGCGAGTGATATTCTTTATCATTCGAGTCCTCCTGCCTGCTTAACAAAGCGTTTCGCAGGCCTTGATCGCAATCCGGTCCAGCAGCAGGCACACAGGTTCCGGCTGCAGTTCCAAACCTCTTGTAGCGTCCTGGATTACACCATGTCCCGCTCGGCAAGCGGGACCTACCTGGACCACCTTACGATCAAGGCCCGTTTCGCACGACACTCCTGCCGGTCTCGATAACGACATTTGGCTGTGACTTTGCCAACTGGACGACCGCATCCGCCAGAAGTCGGCGCAACTTTCCATAATCAGCAAATGTCCAGCCATTGTCCATTTTGAACGATCCGGATACGGTTGTCACACCATCGTCTCGGACATCGGTGGGTCCTGTGAAATGGCCCTTGCCGGCAGTGGCCATCAGTTTTTCGAAACGGATTCTCGCAAGGCACGACTTGACTTCTAAATCAAGTCGCTCCGCCAATTCACGGCGTTCCGATCCGCCGCTCGCCTTGGCATCGCGAACTGTTTCGAGGAATAGACACAGCAGTTTGTAGTCTTTCACGCCCTCGCGAGCCGCTTCCCACCCGATACTCGGGCCACCCACATTCTGATCGGTGGTCGGATACCGAAAGAACATGACCTTGGGATTCGTATAGGCTTCGTCGGGTCGGTCCGGTCTATATCGAAACATATAGGCCCATTCCAACAGACCACGCCCTTGGCCCGCGAACATCCCGAACCCGTAGCCAAACCGCATAGCCTCCGGGTGATAGCCGGTCAGGTCGACATTGTAAAACCAAATTGTCTTGCCGTCCGCACGTGTCCGCTTGAGCAACTGTTGCCACGCCTCCGGATCGTACGCGGTACGTGTCACCCAAGGTCCATCGTGATAGACCAACACATCGCACAGAGAATAGACTTGCTCGACCAATTCCGGCCCGCCGTTCGGACCATCTTCTTCCGTTCGCAAGCCGGGGATCGACTTCATGATTTCCAGGCAACGTTTCGCTTCCGGCATGCGTTGGCTGTGCCCGAACGGTTCGTCGATCGGTTGGAAGATGATCTCCGGCCAGTCATTTTGTTTTGCGAATCGGAGAATCGCCAACAGGATATCACGGTATGCCGATTCAAACTGCTTCGATTCAAGCGGTCCTTGCCGCCGGCACCAGCGCAATATATCCGATCCCATCAACCAGACCAACGGCTCGGGGAACCCTGCTTTCTGGTAAGCTCGCACGGCTCGGACCAGATCGTCCTCATCGCCGAACTGCACATCGACACGGCCGTCACGAAGATCAAGCTTTGCGCCCAGATTGCCACAGACACCAACGGTCGTCATGCCATGTCGGCGCATATCCAGGAAATTCTGTTCCAGCAGTTTCTGATCGGGATGTATGCGCGCGTACATCCCGAACGCAATCCCCGGTACATCGGGCAGTTCAAATGGGTAGACCGTTAGCGTCATGGGCATCGACCACCGCGTCTCAGCGGTCTTCAGTAGAATACTTCCGCAGTACTCCCCAGCAGGCGTCTCTTTGGGAACGGACAGGGTTACCCAAAGTTGCTGCGTTGTATCTGCCGCGACCGCAACTCGGTCACTCTGCTGAATGTAGACAGGCTGAACCATGGGACGATTGGCAAGCGGCCCCCAACGTGATTGCCCTTGACGCACAAGGCAACGGACCGGGTACATCCGAACAGAACTTCGTGGAATAGTGGCACCCGAGCGATGATGCAGCGGCGTCACCTCCCATGTTAGCTGAGCGAGCTCGCGGCACGTGTGAATGCAGAAGCTGGCCGCTTCGATTTCTCCGGCAAAACTCTCCAGCATTAGTTGTTCTATCTTGTCATCGGGACGTGGCTTGGTGCTCGGATAGATGGTCTCCACCATTGGCCGTGAAAACACGCGATAACCGCGACTCCGCTCAGATTCAGTAAACGACACGGGAGTGGAATCCAAATACTGCAATGGAGGCAACTTGCGAAATGTCGTCGACGTGACGGAAACATCATCCCACCAGACAACACCCGTCCCTTTGCGCTCGAAATTCGTCCATAGCCGCAAACGAATGTTCCGGGTTCCGCGAGCTGGCTGGAACAGACCGACACATTGTTTCCAGGTCGTGTTCTCCTGGACAACACAGACACCATAATCGGCTCCCAGCCATTTCCCGTTGTCGCCCAGATAGACGGCGCAGAGTCGTGCCGTCATCTCTTTCAGGTTCGCAGCCTTCACCCAGACGCTAGCCCTGTAGATTTTCGTCCCGGCCTCAACGGCAATCAATGGTGCTGTTAGCACAAGATCATCCGCTGGCCGATCGATGCCGATCCGGACAGACTGGCTACCTGAACGGGGCTCTGAATCGGTCACCTTAAAATCGGGCTTGTGGCTATCCGACTTGATGTTTTCATCTGAGGCACGCGTTTTTCGCCAGGAGACACTCCAGCCAGCCGGCGATCCCTGGCTTTTCGTGTTTTTTTCGAAGCCCGGATTCGCAACAAGATTCACCTCAGCACGGCAGACCGTGACCGAAAGCATGACAACAACCGCAAATCCACAAGAACATAAGAGCCGCATTGCACGTGTTGGTCGGAACATGGGATTACCTTGAGAACGTGGCACACAACCGATCGCACGGAGGGTTCCGCCGCTTTTTCGACGGGCTGACGTCAGGTTTTGTGCCGGCTTCATAGAGTCCTAAGTTGAATATTCCGCGCGCCACGCAACCCGGCAAGACGGCTGCCGTGCCACATGCGAGCGACCTACGCGTTCATGGTGAGCAACGTTCCTATTGTGGGCGCAATGGTCCAGCGATGCAATGGTCGAATACCGCAAGCTGGCTTGTCGCAACCAGGGCCATCCCCCGTTGCTGAGCATCTCGGCTCGAAACGCAACATCTGGGCTGCGGTTTGGTAGAATGTAGCGACACTCCGCTGGGCCTGTGTTGCTCAGCAATGGGTTTTCCGCGACGTCGTCAACGCCCACCCGGAATACGGGCGAAGACAGACTAGAGCGGTAACAAGTTCCGCGCAAGACACGGAGCGGGAAAGCACAGGGCAAGCAAGAGACAGACGCCGGAACAGCGTGGACCCGGAAAATGCTTCGCAAGAGCCGTATTGATGCTCGTCCCCGTAAACTCGGAGATAGACTGTCGAAGGTATCCAGTAGCCGTTCACGCCGCTGGGGTCTGACGCAATTTTCGGCGGAGAAAGCGTTTCTTTACGCGAACGCATCTTGTCGCCGAAAATGGGTCTGACCCCTTGGAAGCGAACCGGCGGCCTACATTCCGTGAACGGTTACGGTATCCAGACGGCCCGTTAGTCTCCATCGAAAGGAGAGCCGGATAATGAGGTTAGTATTCGTAGTGGCTGTGACCTTTTCAGGTCTCATCGCGTCGGGCGCCATTGCCGGCGACCTGCCAACAAAAAGCAGTCTGTTCGCCAAAAACAACCTTGTGGCTTGGTGCATTGTCCCATTCGATGCCAGCAAACGCGGACCGGCCGCCCGTGCTGCCATGCTCAAACGACTCGGTATCACTAAATTGGCATACGATTGGCGAGCGGAACATGTGCCGACTTTTGAAGACGAAATTCTGAGCATGAAGAAAGAGGGGATCGAGTACCTTGCGTTCTGGTCACCCGCATCGCTCAGTCCGGGTTACCAGTCGATGATGACACTGATCAAGAAGTACAAGCTCCATCCGCAGATTTGGATGATCGCACCGTCGATTCACGCGGCCACTCAAGAGCAACGTGTTGCCCGCAGCGCCAAAGCAATGCTACCTTTCGTCAATCAGGCAAAACAACTCGGGTGCCGATTCGCGCTGTACAACCATGGCGGCTGGTCGGGCGAACCGGAGAACCTGATCGCCATGGTCAAGTGGCTTCGAGAAAAGGCGAACACCGCGAACATTGGAATCGTGTACAATTTTCACCATGGGCACGAGCACATGGATCAGTTCCCGAAGGCTTTTCTCCGGATGGTCCCCTATCTGTATTGTGTAAACCTGAATGGCATGAGTGCGAAAGGGCCAATGATCCTGCCCTTGGGCCGTGGCGAACATGACCAAGAGATTCTTACAATGATTCGCGATTCGGGCTATCGCGGTCCGATCGGGATCCTGGACCATCGCAGCAAGCTAGATGCAGAAAAGAGCCTGCAAGAAAACCTGACCGGCTTACAGCACTTGCTTCAGAAGATGGATGATCGAGAAGCGCTCAAGACATTTGCGCCACGTGAACCGTAGGGTGCGCGTAGGTCGTCCGACGGACCTCAAGTCCATCGAACCGAGCGGACGTGAGCGTCCGTTCGACACTTTCGCTTGCGGCCATGCCACATTGGCAAACAGAACGGCGACAACCTTCAGGAGAGAATGATGGACAATCCCAACACTCACCCCAAACTGCCAACTCCATCTGAATCTTCTCGCCGTACGTTTCTGCACCGTGCGGCAGGCGCGGTCGCCGGCACCGGTCTGGTTTCGGGCCTGTCGCCGTGGGCTCGAGTTGCTCATGCGTCGGGTAGCGACATCATTCGAATCGGGCTGGTCGGTTGCGGTGGACGCGGCAGTGGTGCCGCCACTCAGGCTCTGCGAGCGGAACCGAACGCCCGACTTGTTGCCATGGCCGACGCGTTCAGTGACCGTCTACAAAAGAGTCTGCAGTCGATTCAAAAGCAGCCGGATGTCGCCAGGCAGATCGCGGTGGATAAAGAGCATCAGTTCGTGGGGTTCGACGGGTACGCTCAATTGATTGCATCCGATGTGGACGTCGTCCTCCTGGCAACTCCCCCTCACTTCCGCCCAATGCACCTGAAAGCTTGTATTGATGCCGGAAAACACGTATTCGCCGAGAAACCCGTGGCAGTCGATGCACCGGGCGTCCGCTCGGTCCTTCAGACAACCGAAGAGGCCCGGAAGAAGAACCTGTGCATCGTCTCGGGACTCAATACACGCTATTCACCTCGTTTTCGCGAATTCGTTCGACGGATCCACGCCGGCGCCGTTGGTGAACTGGTCGCGTTGCACGCGGTCCGGTACGCGGGTGGCGTCTGGGTCCGACCGCGCCAACCCGACATGACCGACATGGAGTATCAGATGAGGAACTGGTACTACTTTACCTGGCTATCTGGCGACTTCAATGTCGAGCAGTTTATTCACCAGATGGACATGATGGCCTGGCTGATGCAGCAGTATCCCACTCGATGCTATGCGACCGGCGGGCGGCAAGTTCGCACCGGGCCGGATTATGGCCAGATCTACGATCACTTCAGCACGGTCTTTGAATGCGAGAACGGCGTCAAGCTGTTCACCACAACGCGGCACCAGCGTGGCTGTAGTTCGATCAGCAATGGAGTGATCATGGGCGACCACGGCAGCGCATCTTTGTCGCACCGCAATCTGGAAATTAGTGGCGTCAAGCCTTGGAAACCTTCCCGAGAACCGGAGACAGACAGCCACCAACTGGAACACAACGATTTCTTTGCCGCGCTGCGGAATGGAAATGTAATCAATAACGGCTCCTATATGGCGAAAAGCACGCTGATGGCAATCATGTCTCGGCAAAGTGCCTACACCGGCCAAACGCTTACCTGGGAACAGATGCTCAACTCGAAACAGGACCTGTCGCCGAAAGAATACACCTGGGGCGCAGTGCCGCCCGATCTATCGGTCGCTCTGCCTGGCGTTACCAAGTTCATCTGACGAATGACTAGCGTTGTTGTCTTGGCCTGATTGTGCGGCTTCAGTCTGTGCGATGCCCACATTGAGTCCACGGATGGCAAGACGGGTCCACGAATGAAGCGAGGCGTGGGGTTTCAGGGGATGGAATGCGTGCAACGTGTTCTCATATCTGAGATTGGACACTCGATTTCGTTCTGTCGGCGCTGCTATTCCGCCTGTTTGACGAGAAACTTCTTGTACTCGTTGCTCACGGCATCGAACGTTTTGCTCCCTTGGCGTTTATTCAGGCAGTACGTCACCACGCCCTCGATTCTGTGCTGTGCAGCCAGTTCCAATGCAACGCGCACTCTGCCGGCAACGCGTTCGGGAGTCGCTTCTTCGTGAAAACGCTGTACGTATTCCGACTGCGATCCGGACGGCATCACAATCAGCGGGACATGATATCGATGGTTGCCGACGTATTTTGGTTCAAACGCGGCTGTAAAAGCGCCACGGCATTTTGGTTCCCAGCCTTTCTTGTCGTCAAGATCACCCTTTTCACTTTTCAGACCGACCGTTTTGAAACCTGAGAATCGCACGCGAACGCCAAAGTTGCTTACACGTTTTTTGTCGAGGATACCGAACCGAAGTTGAATCGGCTGTCCGGCCGTCACCACACTCGATAAATCCACCGTGACGTCACCGTCATCTCGTCCGGCCACATCTTTTTCCCACACGACGCGATCGCCAAGTTGCAGTTGCATGATGTGATAACCGGCCGTCGGCCCTCGAAAATCGTCCTCATGATGCAATGTGATCGAAGCTCGTTTGGCATCGGTAACCAGCATCGACCGGCTAAGGGATCCGAAATCACCGACATGTGATGGCGTATCGTAAGGATGAGTAATGGCGACGTTCGGGGGAATCGTGTAGTCATCGTTCAAGAACGACAACGCACGTTCGATTTCCTTTCGGTCGTTGGGATAGGCGGCAACAACACCATCAACAAGTGGCAACAATGTCTCAACAAACTTCATTCCGAATTGCGAATAGTACATCAGTGGATAGAACTTAATCTGGGGATTGATGGTTTTGCCCGCCTGCACCATCCGCGCGGTGTAGTCGTGTGTGAACCGCTCTGGTTTGACGTTCGCCCAGAAATCATCAATGACATAGCCGACCAGATTCTTGTTCTTGAGTGACAGTCTTGCCACTTCCTTGGCCCAGCGAATATAGTCCACTTTAAATGGCTCGGAATAGGGCCAACGAGGGTTTTGCAGTGCGGTCTCAGAGTGCGGAACCAGATAAACCCACACGTCGATCCGGGCCTTTTCCGCCAACGGCAGAAACGCATGCAAATCCTCCCAATCATTGGGGCTATGCCAGAGGAGCCACATATAGGTATTCGCATGGAGCTCGGTCAACCGTTGGACCATCTGCTGGACATCAACATGCTCGCCGGATCGAAGTTCCGCATCATAGTCCCCAAGCACAACGGAGTCGGCAGCAACGGCGACATTCACGCACGAAACAACGGCCAATAAGACCACTGCCCTGACCAGAAGCCGCCATGCAACTCGGCATCCCATATCCGAACGAACACGCAATGTGTTATCAATGATCGAATGGCCGGTTCGTTTCATAATCTCGCTCCGTTTGAACTACTTATTCGGTACTTCCTCGACGACAAACGCTTCTCCGAATACCGATCCAGCTGCTTGCACGACATTCCACATTATCAACAAACTGCTTGGATTGCCACCACGTCTGCGGATGGCAGAGCCGACCCTCGGATTCAACAGGGGAATAAGCCCACTGATTAAGTACGTGAATAAACCCATTGCCGATCTCGTCCAAATCACCGACTTCGAGTCTTGCTTATGTACTCGATTCTAGGGTATTCTGGACATTCGCGTTCAACGGGTCGCCGGTTTAGAATACCCGTAGTTGTTTAGCCGATTGGCCGCCGCTGAGGTTCGGAACTTCTGGAACCTTACACAACTTCTGAATCGGCAACGACCGAAACGGAGGAAAAAAAGACCGGAACACTCGTCAATCCGCACTAATCAGACTACGGTGAAAAGCTGCAAGTTCAGAGTCGAACGAGACGGAATGCGCACAGAACGTTCAACTGAGTCTTCGATCTGGATAAGTGGCAACTGTGTAGCTGTCTGCAGTAGGACTTGCATCTCACTGCTGTTTTTGCGGTTAATCGACCCCAACGGCCTTGTGCCGTTGGTGAGCGAGTCTATTGAGCTAAGGAGCAACATGTCACTCCAAAGGTTCCGCTCGCTCCCCGCCGCCTTGGGCGGCGGGGAGCGAGCGGGAAGGGAAGATTTCACCACATCGCGTTAGCTCGCGAAACTTGTTCACCCATGGGACAAGCCCATGGGGGTCCCTCGACAACCATTATCCTCCATTTGGCTACACAGTTACGATAAGTGAAGATAAGTGGTGATTAGTGCTCTACTCTTTACTCCCGTTCAGCCGACAACTTGGCATTCGGTTAAAGTGTTACGAATACCCAAATCGAAACCGTTCATGATGAGCAAACTCTGATCGTTGAGTCGTCCCTCGCATCAGCGACGTACGTGGACGTCTATCACACCTGCCTTTGCTGCACGGTCCGAAAGGAAATCGCTGTGAATACCTGTAGTTTCAATGTTTGCCCCCTTCTGACAGTTTTCATGGCAGGTCTTCTGGCCTTCTCGGTGCACACAGAGTGCATCGGGCAATCCAATCGGTTGGACACGTACAATGTCGTCTGGGACTCACCCAGTTCGGGTCCATCCGGATCGATGCCATTGGGCAACGGTGACATTGGCGTAAACGCCTGGATCAACCCGAGCGGTGACCTGGTATTTTACATCTCGAAGACCGACTCGTGGGGCGACAACGGGCGCTTGCTAAAGGTCGGGCGCGTTCGGGTCCAGTTGGAACCGAGTCCGCTCGGAGCAGATGTGCCTTTTCGCCAGATCTTGTCACTGCGCGAAGGCATGATGGTGGTCAGCTACGGCAAACCGGACCACCTGGTCCAACTGAGGCTGTGGGTCGATGCCAACCATCCGGTGATTTACGTTGAAGTCAACAGCCCACGCCCCCTGGCGGCAACTGCGGAGATTCAACGGTGGCGGACCGAACCGTATGCGTTACCGAGTATCGAGGTCAGTGATGTCTATTGCGATCGCTCCAAGCCGAAAAGCATGCACGCGCCGACTGTTGTTGAACCGGACACGGTGCTCGCGGATCAGAAGAACCGAATTGGATGGTACCATCACAACACAAAATCGGTGGGACCGGCGCTGACTGCTCGGGTCCAAGGACTTCAGGATTTCAAACGCCCCGACCCGCTGTTGGGCCGCACATTTGGGGCGATCGTTATGGCGCTGCAGGGGAAACGCGTTGATGACACACATCTGAAATCACCCACGAACACTCATCATCTGTTCAGTATCTACGTGCAGACCAAGCACCCTGCCTCGCCATCCGAGTGGGTTGCCGCAATAGACAGAACGGTTGCAGCAACTGAACAGCAGTCATTCACATCGAGGTACGAGGCGCATCGCGCATGGTGGTCCGACTTCTGGAACCGAAGCTGGATTCACGTTCGACGTGCTAAGACAGCCAAGGTGCTACCCATGATTCCGGCCAACAAACATGTCTTGAGAATTGGCGCCGACCAACATGGAAGCAGCCGCTTTCAGGGGACGATTGCACGTGTCAGTCTGTTTGATCGCGCACTTGGCGTGCAACAACTGCAACAACTGGCCAGAAACGATCAGAGGAATAGCCAGCCCGACTCGGAACATTTGAAGGGATCTTGGACCCGTGTTTCCGGAAAGGCGATGAAAACTGACAAAAAGGCTTTACCCGAGTCACTGACAATCGAAGCCTGGATCAACCTCGACCAGAAGCTGGACGGTGGAGGCAGAATCGTGGACAAGATCACACCCGGTGGAAGTGACGGCATGTTGCTCGACACATGGCCCGGCAACAGCTTGCGCATGATCGTCGGCAACCAATTGCTGACCAAGAAAGACTGTCTGAAACCGAACAGGTGGCACCATGTGGCAGCCGTGATCGATTCGCGGCACGGCAGATGCCAGTTATGGCTTGACGGTCATCTAGTTCAGCAGACGACCGCTGATGGAGACGATGCAATGATCGTCTCGAGGGGCTACGCGCTGCAGCGGTTTATCACTGCGTGTGCCGGCCGAGGACGTTATCCGATCAAGTTCAACGGCTCGATTTTCACCGTGCCGTATCCTGACCGTCCGGGGGACGGAGACTACAGGCGGTGGGGTCCCGGATATTGGTGGCAGAACACGCGTTTGCCTTACATCAGCATGTGTGCTTCGGGTGACTTTGAGATGATACGTCCTTTGTTTCACATGTATGCAGACGAACTGATGC
>JAJSAJ010001065.1 GCA_024274855.1 Planctomycetota bacterium
AAGTGGGAAAAGTTGTTGGCCATTCAGGTCCGGCTCGGCAAGCCGGACCCACTTTCGGCATACACGCGAAGCGGCTTGCTTGTCACAACCGTCTGTTGTTCTTGCCGTTCGTTTGCCTCAAACGCCGGCTGGTCTGCCTGAAGCAGTACACAACCGAAACAGATCACGATGGCTTCGACAAAAGAAGCTTGCGTAAACTGCCAGATGCTGAAACTGCCGTCGGCGATACCAAGCAGTAGACCGGATGCCAGGCAAGTTGCGCTGAGTGCGACAATGCGAGGTCCGATGGCGAGTCGCACTGCTGTCCGACCCGGCGACTCGCCCACACACGACATAACCGAGAACGAGGCAATGGCCACGCCGGCGAATGCCGTGGCGCAGAATACAAGATTTGCCAGGTAGGGCCACGGAAAAGAGACATGACGCCACAAGCTGAGTCCGACGGCAATCGATGTCATCAAGGAGAGCAACCCGCCGAGTGACCATTGCAACGGAGGCCGGCTGAGGGTCCATGCCCACGCCCGATCCGACCAGGAGACGGCCCCTCGGATGCGGCCAGGCAACAACGCAGCCACGACGATAACCATGGCCATGAACAGACAGAGTGCCGCCAACCACTGATCAGCCGGGTGCCCCGCCGGCGAGGACCAGACAAGAGCGATGCCACCGGTGCCGGCCAACGCGGCCAGCCAGCGCACGAGCCAAGGGCCATGGCCTTCGAGGCACCAAAGAGCTAGCAAGGCGAGCTGGCCAAAGGCGAGGCCGAGCCACAGAATCTCGAAAAAGAGGGTCGGGCCGTCCGGCTGCACAGCGACGACCAGATCGGTCAGAATCGACGCAAGAACGAACAGGCCGGCAAGTAAATACGAGGCTTTCATGGACATTCATTCTGCTTGGCTGAGGGGGAATGTCGAGGTTCAAATGGCCCATATCGGGGCAACGCCGTTGCATTTTCCCGAAAGCTGCTTCAGAATATCCGGTTCCTGACGATTCTGCCCAATTGGGCGCTCGGCATTTTCTTGCCGTTTGGACACCCTTTGTAGATCGAGGACATTGTGCTTGATTCGCCGCTTCAACAAATCGTCTGTTGCATGGGCCAGCCTGTCGCAGGCAATCCGACTCAGTTCATGATGCAGCGAGCTTTTGCTGCCGCTCGTTTGGAGTGGGTCTACCTGACACTGGAAGTCGCACCCGTTGATTTACAGGATGCTGTGCGTGGTCTTCGAGCAATGGGATTTCGCGGCGCGAACTTCACGATCCCACACAAGGTCGCGGTCACACAGCACTTGGATGAATTAACCGAAACTGCGGCACTCATGGGGGCGGTCAACTGCGTCTACCGCGAGGAAGATCGGTTGATTGGAGAGAACACGGACGGCAAAGGGTTCGTCCAATCGCTGGCCGATGTGGGCGGACTCAGTGGCAAGAAGGTGCTGCTGCTTGGTGCCGGGGGTGCCGCGCGCGCCATTGCCGTTGAAGTCGGTTTGGCGGGCGCCGAACAGATTTCCGTCTCCAACCGAACTGCCGAACATGGCCAAATGCTGGTCGATCTACTCAATGACAAAGTACCTGCTCAAGCCGACTTGCTGCCGTGGCAAGACAAGCTGAAAATTCCTGAGCAGACGGATATCCTGATCAACGCCACACCCGTTGGGTTGCTGGATGCGGACGCGGAGCTTCCGCTTGATCTCGATACGCTCGAAACGTCGACGGTTGTGGCCGATGTGATCATCAATCCACCCGAAACGTGGTTGCTGCGGGAAGCCGAGCGACGAGGGTGTCCCACCGTCAACGGATTGGGCATGCTGGTCCACCAGGGGATCATTACGTTCGAGCTTTGGACCGGAATCAAACCTGACGCGGTCGTCATGCGTGAAGCGGTGGAAGAGTTTCTCGAGATCTGACGCGACGGGGCCTCCGATGTCATTTGGTAACACTTTAGCCAGATGGAGAACGCACGTTGCTCGAAGGACCCCCATGGGCTTGTCCCATGGGTGAATAAGTCTCTCGAGCTAAAAAGCATGTGATGAAAATCCCCTTTCCGCTCCCTCCCCGCCGCCAAAGGCGGCGGGGAGGGAGCGGCCGTCGGCATGACATGCCGGCCTTAGCTCAATAGACTCGCTCACCAACGGCACAAGGCCGTTGGGGTCGATCAGCCGAAAAAACAGCAGCGAA
>JAJSAJ010001066.1 GCA_024274855.1 Planctomycetota bacterium
CAGACGCTGAATCGCGTCTTTCGATGCTTGCACGTCACGCTGGTCAATGGCCACCGCCTCGTCGGCAGATGACAAGTTTCCAGACTGTTCAAAGGCAGATGCGTTTGGCGCATCCACTGTCGGTTCAACACCCATCGTGCGCTGCGCCCGCACCCCCCATGTTAGTTAATACACTCTGCGCGTACGTTCCCTACTGACGGAAACTTCGGTCGCAGACTATACGCGGCAACCTCTCCCGGGAAAAGGCCAAGAAATCCGGTTCCCGACACCCCACGCCGACGCGACCCTTTCCGCACGCGTATCCACCCCGTCGCAGAGATTCACGTGCGGGGCTGCATCCGCAGCAGCAGCCCTGACACTTACCCCCCGTACGGGCATAAGGTTGGCGTATGCTGCGAGAACACCAAGATCGCGTGACGGAGACGTGAACGATACAATAGCAACGAGAAATCGAAGTAACACACTTCCACAATCGCCGTTTTCCGGAGATGCAAAGATGAGGACGTTCTTGATAATCGCAACCTTGTTCGGTCTTGCCGTCATGGGTGTAACGCGCGCCGTCGCAAACGAGGGCCATGGCAGCACACAATCAAAGGCCGAACCACCGACTGGCAAAATCAAGCCGACGGACGTGAGGGCGGAGCATCGAGTGATCTGCAAACAACCGGGTCGATACATCGGCTGGCCGACTGTCGGCCGACGGGCCAATGGCGAATTGCTGGTTGTTTTTTCCGGAGACCGCGATCAGCACGTCTGTCCATTCGGCAAGACGCAAATCATCCGTAGCACCGACAACGGCAAGACCTGGACCGCACCCCAGACCATTAATAACTGTATCATCGACGATCGCGACGCGGGGATTCTAGTCTGCAAGTCCGGGACAATCGTCATCAGTTGGTTTACGTCGCTCGCATTTGAAACGTACGACTGCCGAAGGATGTACGGTGACAAGATGGTCGACGGCTGGAAGTCTCACATTGCAAAGATCACCGACGAGGATCGCAAGAAGGAGCTTGGGCATTGGATCCGCCGTTCGACCGATGGTGGCACGACATGGTTGCCGAAGCAAAAGATCGAGGGCACGGCTCCTCATGGCCCCATCCAATTGCAAGGAGGCCGTTTGATCTTCTTGGGCAACACGACCGTCGACGGCAAACGAGCGGTGGTTGCCGAGGAATCGACCGACGACGGCGCGACATGGCAGGTTATCGGCCAAGTGCCGTTCCCGGATTACGGCAGCGCTTATTGGGGCGAACCTCATCTGGCCGAAACGACCCAAGGACGCCTGGTAGCGCACTTTCGCCACAACAAAGGCGCTCACGGTGGCTACTTGTTTCAGTCGGAGAGCGACGATGGCGGCCAAACGTGGACACTGGCCCACAAGCTGCCCATTTGGGGATTCCCACCCCATCTCATCCGCTTGCGGGACGGCCGTCTGCTTACGACCTACGGATATCGAAAGAAACCCTATGGTCAGCGAGCTTGTCTCAGCAACGACGGCGGGAAGACGTGGGACATCGATCGAGAGATCATACTGCGTGATGATGCGCCCAACGGTGACTTGGGGTACCCATCGACTATAGAACTTGACGGTGGCGAGATGCTTACGGTCTATTACCAAAGCACGGGCCGCGGCGAAAAGACGTGCCTGATGGCAACGCGGTGGTGGCTGAAGCCATCCGGCCCACAGTCGACCCCATAGTCCCTTGGCAAGGCTAACCCAGATACTTCACGATACGCTGGATCATCGCGTCAAAGAACTCACGCGACTAAGGATTCGCCAATAACTGTCGCGCTCTTCCGCGTACAGACCCCCATGGGCTCGCCCCATGGGTGAATCAGTCTCGCAGCTAAGGAGGACCGCCGCATGAACGCCCCCCTGTTCGGGACGCGCGCTCGGCTGCCCAGTAGCTTGAGAGACATTGGTTCCCACGGGACAAGCCCGTGGGCGACGCATCGTCCACCAGTAAACGCGACAACAATTGATTCGCCGGTCCTAACCAACGCCGTGGTACCGCCTCAGCCCGCCGAACGGACCTGCACGTTGGTTCCCTTCAACGGGCCTTGACCTAGAGGGCTGTCGGACAACCTGCTCGCTCCGTACGCGCATGGAGAACGTGTGTAAACCCAAAAACGGCAGAGCCTGATTAGTACGCACCAGCAGAGCTGGTCGTTTACGAAAATGAGTTATCTCGGAGACTGACTGACCGCCGAGAATGCAAGAAGGACGCGATTCTCGAAACCCGATATTTCCGTAACTGTTTAGCCGTCTGCAGTTGGATTTGCATTTCGCTGCTGTTTTTTTCGGCTGATCGACCCCAACGGCCTTGTGCCGTTGGTGAGCGAGTCTATTGAGCTAAGGCCGGCATGTCATGCCGACGGCCGCTC
>JAJSAJ010000119.1 GCA_024274855.1 Planctomycetota bacterium
AGAAGAGAGAACGATCCAACCAAGCGAAACATCCAATGAGCTAGTTGCAAGTGACTGCCTGGCATCGATGGACGTCCAAACCACCGGCAAACGTGCTGCGAGTCAGTTCCTGCGGAAGATACGTTTCGCGCCGCGAATCGCCTCGCCAAGCCGGTCAATTTCCTCTTCCGTGTTGTAGAAATAGAAACTTGCTCGATTGCTGGCTGCAACACCAAGGCGTTTGTGCAAAGGCATCGCGCAATGATGGCCCGCACGAATTGCAATTCCGTACTGATCCAGGATCTGGGCAATGTCGTGTGCATGAATGCCGTCCACGACAAAACTGACAATCCCTGCTTTCTCGGAAGGAGATGGGCCAAGGATCCGGATACCATCGATCTCGTTTAGGACCGTATGAGCACGGGCTGTAAGCGTCCGCTCAATCTGAGCGATATTCTGCATGCCGATTCCCTCGAGGTACTTGATCGCCGCCGCAAGTCCGAGTGCAGGAACGATCGGCGGCGTACCGGCCTCGAACTTGGCCGGCAAATCAGCCGGCTCGAACCCGTTGAGTGTCACGCGACGAATCATACTGCCTCCACCCAAGAATGGCGGCATCTCCTCCAACAGACGTTCACGACCGTAAAGAATTCCAACTCCCGATGGCCCCAGCATTTTGTGGCCGCTAAAGGCAACAAAATCCGCGTCAAGCTGCTGGACGTCAAGCGATTGGTGAGGCGCGCTCTGCGCGGCATCGATAAGGACAATCGCGCCCGCATCATGCGCCTTGGCAATCAACTCGGCCGTCGGATTGATCGTCCCCAACACATTCGAAATCGCCGTGAATGCAACCAGGCGTGTCCGTGGAGTCAGCAATCTGTCAAATTCGTCGACAAGAAGCCGGCCATCATCCGAAATCGGTGCGAAACGAAGCAGACATCCAGTCCGTTCGGCAAGCTGCTGCCACGGAACGATGTTGGAATGATGCTCCATCTCGGTCAGCAGGATTTCATCTCCCGCCTTCATGAACCGGTCGCCCCAGCTGCGAGCAACCAGGTTGATTGCCGCAGTCGCGCCTGTGGTGAAGACAATTTCCAGGCAATCCCGAGCGTGGATAAAACGCCGCACCGATTCCCGTGCATCTTCATACAAATCCGTACTCTGTTCACTCAGCCAGTGAATGCCCCGATGCACGTTCGCATATTGGTGCTCGTAAACGTTCACCAGCGCGTCGATGACCTGACGAGGCCGTTGCGTTGTAGCCGCGTTGTCGAAATAGACCAATCGCTTGTCGCCGTGCAACACGGTATTCAGAATCGGGAAGTCAGCACGCACGACATCGGGATCGAATTGAATCGGTTCGGCAGCAGACACGTGGATAAGCTCCGTTATGAAAAGGCGACCGGATCAAGCTACGGAGCATCCTGGTCGGAAGAAGATGCTTCTGAATCGTCCGCATCCCCAACAGGCGAATGGACGGCGGACTGGACGACTCGCCATGAAAGCAGGCAGCATTTCTGACGATTCGACGTCAATCGGGCACCGAACAGTTCCAGCAT
>JAJSAJ010001067.1 GCA_024274855.1 Planctomycetota bacterium
CGACGTGGCCGGTCGGGCGACGATCGAAGCGGTGCTCACCCTTTCAGCCCAAGAACTGGCCGGCCCCAAGCGCCCCGGTAAGAAATCCGATCGTGCCATCGGCTGGCACGGCGAGCAAGATGGCGTGGTTAACTTGGCCGAGCGGAAGCTGCGGGTTCGCAAGCCGCGTTTGCGTCAGAAAAGCAACGGCAAGGGGCAAGGCAAGAGCCGTGAGGTAGACATTCCCGCCTACGCGGCCATGCAAACCCAGTCGCGTATCGGTGGGCGGATGCTGGACATCCTGATGCGTGGCGTTTCGACGCGGAACTATCGCGACGTCTTGCCGGAGATGGCCGAGACAGTCGGCGTCAGCAAGTCCCAGGTAAGCCGCGAGTTCATCGAGGCTTCCGAAAAGACCCTCAAAGAACTTGCGGAGCGCCGCTTCGATGACAAGGACATCCTGATCGTTTACATCGACGGGATCGTTTTCAGTGGGCGTCATGTGATCGTGGCGATCGGCGTCGATAGCGAAGGCCACAAGCACGTGCTCGGTCTGCGGGACGGTGCCAGTGAGAACGCCACAGTTTGCACGGCGCTGTTGGAGGACTTGGTCGAACGCGGCGTGACATCGGATCGGCGACGTTTGTTTGTCGTCGATGGCAGCAAGGCGTTACGCAAGGCGATCGATACGGTGTTCGGCCAGGAGAATCCCGTGCAACGGTGCCGCAACCACAAGCGTAAGAACGTGCTGGATCATGTTCCTGATTCGATGAAGGACACTGTGAAAGCCACGATGAACGCGGCCTATCGGCTGGACCATGACAAAGGCATGGCCCGGTTGGAGGAGCTGGCGCAGATGCTGGAGAGGCCGCATCCATCTGCGGCGGGCAGCTTGCGTGAAGGCTTGGCTGAGACGTTCACGGTGAATCGTTTGGGTTTGCCCGGCGCGTTGCGGCGGTGTTTGTACACGACGAACGTGATCGAGTCGCCGAACTCGGGCATCCGCCGTCGAACGGGTCGCGTGACTCGTTGGAAGGATGGTTCGATGGTGCTGCGCTGGGTCGCTTCAGCGCTGGTCGAAACGGAGAAGTCGTTCCGTCGGGTGATGGGCTACGAGCAACTGTGGATGCTCAAGAGCCATCTCGACAACGCGGAGGAAAACAACGAAGTTGCCCAAGACCGCAAGGCCGGATAACCTGTGAAACAACGAGCCGCCATCAAACCTCCAACTGGCATTGGGACATCCTCCGGCGCACTCGGTGGGCAGCAGAAAGCGGAATTGTTAGTGGCGGGTATTCGTCCTGCCGGACAGCTTCCATCAGAATTTCGGTCAGCAGGACTACCACTGCCTCCAGTTCCCGAGCCAAGACCAGCGCCAGCGTCGAAGCAGCCGGGAACGACGCTCGCAACGACCAAGAGCAGCGTTACGACCAATCCTCGTGTTCCCATTGCAAGGCACTTTGCGGAAACCGTCATTATGCGGAACTTCCCGCCCCCACTTATGCTCGTATGCTTGGCACTCATGCGTTCGTTCTCCGACATTTAATGCTCTCCAATCATAAGGCGATTATGATGACTTGTTTGCGCAAGCGCCCGACTGATGTTCGCTGAGGACACTATTCTATGAACAACCGACCGTCGTCGGCACCCTGAATCGATTAGAAACGACTCCCATTGTCGCAGCCCTCAGTGACAACACCGCAACGAGAGCCAGATTCAAAACAATCCAATGTGCAAGTGCATATCGAATCTTCCGTGATAGTCAAAGAGCCGTTACAAAACAAGCAAACTTGGCCGACACCTCCCGGACATAACTCTTCGTCCAAGAATGTTAGACCACCGAAGCCCCCCTCGACGCGGTACACGCGATTTCGAATTGACAAACGCCTTCGTCTGGCAGGTTAGTCGGAACGTCTGGAATCCCCGGATTCGATACTACGAACTCGACGTTGTCGCAGTTGGAGGCTGTAAAGAGATTCTGCGCTTCGCCGTAACGACGAGCGCAATCGAACCATCCGTCCGCCATCACATCAAGGGACTCGGGGTCTGCCGGCGATCTGCCACTGTTGCCAGAGAAGTTATTACCCAAGCGAGCGAGCCGCGCAGCTTGCTCATATATCTGCCCCTTGACGATGAGCGCTGTCTGAAAATTCTCAGGGAGACCAATTGCACCTTCGGCCCCTTGCTGCAACGAGCCTTTTACAAAATCGTAAATGACTTCATCAGGCCAAAACGCACGGGCGTCATCTCGGAATCCCAGATTCAGTCGGCGGTTTGCTCCGGTGCCGGTCACAAGCCCGGCCGTCACAAGCTGATTGACCAACTCTGTTCTTTCCCCGTTGCCGTCATCGATGATTCCAAAGGCCCGTGTAATGATTGTAAGATAAATATGTGTCAATTCGCCGATTTGTTCGCGAATGGTCTCAGGCGTGTCGATGCTCTGCTGCGCGATGTGGCTCTTGTCTTGCCCAGTTTCGTTAGGTGCCATCTCTATGTCGCTTACGCCTAGGGTGTCGTCTGCGGTGGATGTTGTCACGTGCCTGGAAAGGCGCATTGCCGACGAATTGGATGTCTTATCATGCGCGATGTTACTCTGAGCCTTTGCTTGGCCGGGTTGTCCACAACCACGAGATCTAAATGCACGAGCGAGCGTCAGAATACACGCGTCGCAGAAGGCCTGTTCCTGTGATGTCCGATCACTTCCTGGCGGACAACCATTTCGGGCGGTGCCCACAACTTCATCAGCTGAGAGGCCATCCTCAAAG
>JAJSAJ010001068.1 GCA_024274855.1 Planctomycetota bacterium
GCGTACTGGTAGACGGTTGCATGATGATCATAGACGTCACCGAACGTAGGGCCTTTTCGCACTTCACGTCCGCCCATGCCCCATGCCTTTTCTGGTGGTCGATCGTGCAAGGCCCAGGCGCCCTTGTCTACGTTGTGAACCATGTTCAATCCGGGTAGATCGGCGGAGAGCCAGCAGAAATCGTACCAGTCGTAGACCTGGTACTGCATTTCCGTCATTCCGGGCCGCCGTTTCAAACTGCGCAACGAGCCGGTGTTGCAGATTTCTTGAACGGCTGTGATCCGGCCGATTGCACCGTCGTGGACGCGTTTCATTGTCTCGCGAACGCCGGTATGGTAGCGCCAAGCCAGCCCGGAGACCACGCACAGGCCCCGTTTTCGCGCCAAGTCCGTAGCCGCCTGAACCATCCGGACTCCGGGCCCGTCAACGGCATGCGTCTTTTCGCAAAAGACGTGTTTTCCGGCCTCGATCGCAGCTTTGAGATAGAGCGGCGTGAAATGCGAGGGTACGGTAATCAGAACAACATCAACATCGGTTTCAAGAAGAGAACGATACGATTGCAGACCGACAAATCGATGGGTCGGTTCCACCTGGACCTGCTGCGGTTTGATAGTTTTGATCCGTTTCAAGCTCTCGGTCAGCCGCCAATCGAACGCATCCGCCATCGCCACAAGCCGAGCGCCATTGTCCGCATTCAACGCGTTGACAGCCGCGCCACTTCCGCGGCCACCACATCCAATTAAGCCGACTCGCAGCAGATCACTACCGGCGGCGTGGCACGTTTGGCCGAGTGACAGGCCTGCTATGGCGGTTGATACAGCTGCAGTCGATGATTGTACGAACTGGCGACGTGTCTGTTTCGATGGCATATTGGTTTCTCGCTCAGTCTTCGAAGTCTATCAACAGAATGTAACCGCTCACGGATTCTGGTCGTAAACAGGTGCAGCAGAATAGCCGTTCGAGTGGTTGCGTGCCCAGTCGTAAGGGTATCATACTGTTAAGCGTGAATCCATCAGACGTATCAGTTTGTCAAAGGACAACCAATCATGTTACACGGCCGCCGACTTCGTTGTTCCGTGTTCAGTTTGTTGCTGCTGTTGGTCTTTGTGGTAGTGTCAGCCGCCGTTCCACCTCGAGCGAAGGCTCAAGTGTGTGTCCGGAGCGGAGTCGATAAGTCGGGCAAGACCACGCGAGGGTTGGTCCAGGACCGGAGATATAACCGAATGCAAGTTATTTCGACGAGTTGGCATCGACGTCTCGGGGACTGCGAAAAGTGGATCCGAAGCACTCTCCATTGATCAACTTGTTCCCAAGTTACGGCAGCCCAAAGCAGCTTGGCTTCGATGATTTTCCGGCGTATGTGCGCGGATTCATCGAAACGGTGAAGCCCGATGTATTGAGTTTTGATCACTATCCACTGCGCGAGCCTCAGGCAGGCACAACCGACTGGTTTGGCGACTTGGCCGTCGTTCGCAGCGAGTCACGCAAAGCTGGTATCCCGTTCTGGATCTGTTTGCAAAGCGAGGGGATTCGAGGCGGGCTGCGCATTCCAAGCCGAGCGGAGATTCTGTGGCAGGCCAGCACCGTCCTTGCGTATGGGGCGCGCGGTGTCGTGTGGTTTACTTACTGGACTCCGTCGCCAGGATGGGCTGGCAAAATCGATCGACCCCTTGGGTGCACCTTGGTCCACTTCCATAATCAACACACCACCAATGCCGGCACGCTGCATCGCCTCCAGATCCGCCGTGATCCCCGCTCGTGTGATGTTTCCGTTCAGCCAGAACCAATATACCCATGGACGCGCCGACGATGGTGGTTGGCGAAAGCCCTGCTCAAGACTGTCGGCGGCTTGGAGCACGCCGGTTGAAGCAAAGCAAGCTGCCATTGTCAAAATCAGAGC
>JAJSAJ010001069.1 GCA_024274855.1 Planctomycetota bacterium
AATGATCCTATGCGGTGCCTGCTCGTTGTCGTGCCCCTTCTAGCAATGATGCTCGCGGCTGAATCAAGTCGTTGCGTTGCTGCAAATCCATTGACGATCGAGTCCGATTGTGAAGGAGCATCTGTTCGTGTTCTAAAAATCGATGAAGCCACACGAACAGTCAGTTTCATGCCCGGGGGCGATCCAGCACGCGGCTGGCCGTGTTGGTGATCCAGCACGCGGCTGGCCGTGTTGGTGGTACTTTCGCATTGACGGAATCACTCCTGGCGAAACGATCACGCTGCGGTTGCGAGGCTCTACGGCGACGCTTGAGAAGCAAAAGCCGCTCTGGGATTTCTGGGCGATGCCGACGCAAGCGACTTTTTCGATCGATGGTAAAACGTGGCAGCATACGAAAATTGGTCGACGTGAGAAAGAGTGGATGGTCTACAAACTTAAGCTGGATGCCACATCGGCGTTCGTGGCCTGGGGCCCGCCCTACACGCCTAAGACTGCCGCCAAGTTTGTGCGCGAGATGAGTGAGAAATCCCCCCATGCGACAGCCGCAGAGTTGTGCCATTCGCGCGAAGATCGCCCGGTGCCGATGCTGCATGTGCGAGAAGGCGAACGGACCAGCAAGCAGCGTTTTGGTGTCTGGGTTCAAGCTCGCCAACATGCGTGGGAAAGTGGTTCGAGCTGGGTGGCGCAGGGCTTTGGCGAATGGCTCATCAGCGAGGACAATGACGCGGCGTGGCTACGGCAGCACGCGGAGATTTTTCTCGTCCCGGTGATGGACGTGGACAACACCGCGCGTGGCGATGGCGGCAAGAACGCGATTCCACAAGATCACAACCGCGACTGGTCGAAGAAACCTCATTGGAACGAGATTGTCGCGGTGCAGCGGATGATCGGTGGCTTGATCGATGAAGGCCGTATGGATGTGTTTCTGGATCTGCACAACCCCGGACCACGCGATCCAGTCTTTTTCTACGTGCTGCCCACAGAGATACTGAAAGAACCGGCGATCACACTGCGCGACCGGTTCATTGATTTGGCGTATGCACGGATCCGCAAGATCAAGCCACCAATCCCGATGAGCAATAAACCCAGGGTGACTGGCCCCGCTTATCACCCGCTGTGGAAGCAGATAAGTAGCAACTGGGTCAGCATGAATGGAAACCCTCACACCGTGAGTCTGTGCCTGGAAGCGAGCTGGAACCACAAGAACAGCACGATCACGGGTTATCGAGCGGTCGGCGCGAACCTCGCCGCCACTGTACGGGAATATCTCGGCGAGCGTCCAGAAAAGCAGTAATGATTCTCCAAAGAATGAGGTCATTCGACATATATGCATAACAAAATGATGCACCGAAGTTGTGGTCCGCCCGCAATCTGAAATCCACGTCACCGGCCACAACCCGCTGATCTTGGTCGTTCATGGGAGCAGTGTCGACTTGGTGACCTGCGAACCCGGTGTCCACTGCCCGGGCGTAATGTCCGTGGTCGTAAACGAGTGTGGTTCGCAAAACGGCCAGTTCTCGTGACGCGTGCCCGCTATCGCATATTCCGGTGTTGAACCTCTGCCGCTTTCCAGTATCTCCGTCGCGACGGTGTTACCGACCACACATAATTGCCGCGTTGGCAACGCCATTGATTTCCCGGTAGCGATTGCCATCGATGCAGGGTACCGGTTATCGCAAACCCGTGCTCTCATTCGTGTGATTCGTGTCTTTCGTGGTTTCATCTCCTCCGCTTTCGGTCAGCCGATGTTCGCGTGAAGAATGCACAACCACGAACCACACGAAAAGCACGAACATGCTCGGGCCCCATTAGCGTGGATTCGCGTCTATCAGCGGTCCTCTTTCGCAATCCAGAATTTGCACACCCGCGGAGGATTCGGTAGACTGCACGGAGAGCCGGGGACGATGGTCGCCACCGGAAATCCCGGAAACTCCCATGAACAAATTGTTGCGGGAGAGCGGAATCTGGTGTGCCGAAGTGGTTCGCTTTCCGTCCGCCGCCTGAACTTGGACGTTCGTCCGACTACAATAAAGGTTCTTCCCTTCACGGATTTTGACGATGTCTGAAACCGCAATACAGCTGCTCGCAACGTCGCGTGATTTTTCTCGTCGTCCTCACCACTGCTGTTGTCGCATGTGGGAAGGCCGCGTGGCTAGGCAACGGTTTTGAATTGCTGATTCTGCTTATGACCTTCGTTCCTGGGGTGTGTCTTTTCTGGTTTAATATGCATGCCGCAATTTGATTTCCTGCATGAATTCATCGCCGCGGAAGCGTGATTGCGTCGACGAATACTCCTTTAGACCCAGCCGCTGAAGTTCGTGACGCGGCAGCACCAGTCCGCCATTGAACGCTGTGCCGATCCAGACGAGAACGGTCGATTTGCCACCATTCGGCGCGCTGCCGATTTGCACTTCGAGTAACGCGTGAAGATCGTCATCGACAGTTCCATTCATTGAATCATCACTCCGAGATGGAGTGCGGCGGCATGTCCCACTCGAAGCGTGTGCGTCAGTCGATCCGGATATGCATCAATCGCCTGATTCACGGCGTCGTCGAATGATTTCCCGAGGAAATAATCCCCCG
>JAJSAJ010001070.1 GCA_024274855.1 Planctomycetota bacterium
CCCGCCGGTGGGCAAGGGCGAAGCGACCAAACAGTCACCACCCGTCTGTGCCGCTTTTACGGATAAACCGGAGCAACCGTTTCCGGATGCCGTGCCTGGTGCTTTTCTGCTGGCCAACGCGTTTGACCAGCACTGGTTAACGTTCGGTTGTCCGGCAACAATGCGGATTTTCTTCAAAAGCAACATGGTCTTTGAGCCTCTTAAGCCGAAAGAAGGAAGGAACGTAATCACATTCAGCTCGGTGGACCGATTGGTAGTCAGTGGGTTCTGTTGGCCCGAGACGGCTGCTCTGTTGGCGAATAAGCCGTACCTGATGTATCGTTCGTTGGGCAAAGGGCATATTATTGGGTTCGCGGATGATCCCAACTATCGCGCTATGTATCCGAGCCTTCAACGGCTGTTCATCAACGCGGTTTTTTTTGGGCCCGGGCACTAAGGGCCGGCGAATCAATTACTGTCGTGTTTACTGGGGGGGGATCGAATGAGGCAGACCTTTTTTATTGGTATCCTCATCGTTGGTGTTGTTGGCGGAATCATCTATTTTTTGTGGACAATTGGGGCAGCCCTCTATGAGGACTGGGTGATGGGCAAAGATGTCAACAAGATCAAGGCGGACCAGCAGCAGCGGCGCAAAGAGCGTCTAGAAGAGAGTCGAAAGCGGTTGGATAACGGCTGCGAGCATGTTTTTGGACAGACGCTGGGCGGTTTTCCACTGGATGCGTGCCGAAAGTGTGGCCTGCAACGCGAGCGTCCGGCAGGGCCATGCGATCACGTATGGAAACCGGCCAACGAGCCTGTTCCGTGTAGCTACTGTGAAAAATGTGGGAAGCGATACGTCAGCCCGACAATTCGCGATGATCCTCATTCGGAATCTTCTTGAACCGTGACAACCTGTTTGTACTCTTGGTCATCAACGACTAGTATCGCCAGATATTTGCCAGCTTCGACCTGAACGGTCGATTTGATCACTCGTTGAGCTCGGTCTCGCCGTTTGACAGTCTGCCGAAGGTCCCACTGCAAGCGATGCAAGCCGGCTTTCGGATCGCCCTCGATTTCGCGAATCGTCTTGCCTTGGATGTCGATGATTTTCAGTTTCACTTCGCCGACTTTCTTTGCGAGTGAATACCAGATCGCGGCACCGTAAGCCGGATTCTGGCCCACAAACCGTCGGGTTCCGGCCGACCCGCGACCCGGCTTTCGCCGCCAAAGAACAGATGGAGTTGTCTTGTAGAGGTGGACGGGTTCCGTCGGAACGGTAGCCGACATTTGGCGGACAGCAGTTGCATCGAGAATCCAAAGGCTGCGACCGTGCGTGGCGACAACGATCTCGTCGGCTTTAGGCTGGATCGCGATCTCGTGGATGGCGACTGTCGGCAGGTTGTTGTTGATTCGTGTCCAGGTAGTACCTCGGTCGATCGACGCCCAGATTCCAAACTCGGTGCCCAGATAGAGTACCTGTTCGTTTCGAGGATCTTCGCGGATGACTCGTGTGGTCCCCACGCTTGCTGGAAGTGTCGCGCTGAGAGAACTCCATGTTTGCCCATGGTCTTCCGAGGTCAGTACGTAGGGATGATCATCGTCCGACCGGTGGCCATCGAGCGTGATATAGACGCGTCCGGCTTTGAAACGGGAAGCTTCAATGCTGCTGACCCAGCGAGGGCCAGGCAGGAAATCGGCAAGCGTCTTGCCCTTGTCGGCAGCTTTTGTGGGATCCGGTTTTTTTGCATCGTTCTTCTTATTTGGTGATTTGCCGGTTTCCGTCTTGATGGGCTTTCCGTACACGCAGGTCCAGTTGTGTCCGCCGTCACGTGTTACCCAGATCGCTCCGTCCGTGGTGCCGGCGTAGAGGACTCCGGCCTCGACGGGAGATTCCGCTAACGCACTGCCCGTTCCCTGATCGGTACGGCTGATCTCCGGTGAAATCGCTCTCAGGTGGTTTCCTTCATAGAAGGATTGAAAAACATAGTTTCCGGCACTGTAATAGATCTTCGGGTTGTGTGGTGACAGGATGAATGGGGTTTTCCAGTTGAAGCGATACTTAACGCCTTTGGGCGGCCGGGGTCGCATCATTGCTCGCTGGCCGGTTCGCAGATTAATGCGGCCGGTCACGCCCCCCTGGCTTTCGAAGTAGATCAGGTCTGGGTCATCTCGATCGACGGCACAGATGAATCCGTCACCACCTCCGATTCGAATCCAGTCGGAGTTGACAGGTCCGTTGCCGGAATCCGAACGGTTGGGGCCACCCCAGCTGCCGTTATCCTGCAGGCCTC
>JAJSAJ010000120.1 GCA_024274855.1 Planctomycetota bacterium
ATCCGTGGGTTATTCCCATTCAATGGTGGCCGGTGGTTTCGAGCTGATATCGTAGCAAACTCGATTGACCCCTTTCACTTCGTTGATGATCCGTGTCGAGATGCGTGCCAGAACATCGTACGGCAAGCGACTCCAATCCGCGGTCATGAAATCGTCTGTGTTGACACATCGAAGTGCGACCGCGTTATCGTAGGTTGGCGAGTCGCCCATGACGCCGACACTCTGTACGGGCAGCAGCACGACGAAGGCCTGGGCCGTATCGCGATAGAGTCCGGCGGCCTTGATCTCGTTGACGGCGATGGCATCGGCTTCCCGGAGCACTTCAAGACGGTCACGCGTGATTTCACCCAGGCATCGGACAGCCAGCCCCGGGCCTGGGAACGGGTGGCGCCACACGATGTCTTCAGGCAGTCCCAATTCGAGTCCCAGGCGGCGTACTTCGTCTTTGAACAGGTCGCGCAGCGGTTCAATCAGCTCGAATCCCAGTTCGTCTGGCAGTCCTCCCACATTGTGGTGCAATTTGATCGTCGCCGCCGGGCCGTCAGCCGCGGCACCACTTTCGATCACATCGGGGTACAAGGTCCCCTGAGCCAGAAAGCGAGCGTTTTGGATCTCTTGGGCTTCGCTGGCGAAACACTCGATGAAACAACGCCCGATGCGTCGCCGTTTTTCCGTGGGGTCGGTGATTCCTTCTAAATCGGCCAGGAATTTGTCTTCGGCCGTTACGACATGGAGATCGGCGTGAAAGTGGTTCGTAAACTCCGAGATGACGGCCGCTTTTTCGTCTTTCCGTAGCAGGCCATTGTCGACCAGGATGCAGGACAACTGAGCGCCGATGGCCTGATACAAGAGGGCCGCCGTAACCGACGAATCGACGCCGCCCGACAGACCGCAAATGACGCGTGCGTCCCCAACCTGACGGCGAATCTGTTGGACCGTCTCGTTGGCGAAATCACCCAGTCGCCAAGTTCCCTCGCAACCACAGACGACCATCAGGAAATTGCGCAAGATCAAGCTGCCTAGCGGCGTGTGTGTCACCTCGGGATGAAACTGGAGCCCGTAGACGGGCAACTCGCGATGCTTGACCGCCGCGATCGGACACGTTGACGTCCGAGCCAACGCGGTAAAGTCGTCCGACACGCGAGTTACCTGATCGCCATGACTCATCCAGACGTCCGTGGTCTCTGGGATCCCATCAAACAAGTCGGAGTGGTTGACCAGTTGCAGTTTGGCGGGACCGTATTCTCGATTGGGACAATTATCGACTCGCCCACCAAGCGCGTCACAGGCCAATTGCATGCCGTAACAAATCCCGAGAATCGGCAGCCCCAACTCGAACAGCTTCGGATCACAGCGAGGCGCCTTCGGCTCGTAAACACTCGATGGGCCCCCCGACAAGATCAACCCGCGTGGCGCGTGCTGGCGAATCTGCTCGGCTGTGATGTCGTGACGGACAATCTCACAGAAAACATGCTGCTCACGTACGCGCCGTGCAATTAATTGGGCGTATTGCGAGCCGAAGTCCAAGACCAGCACCCGCTGGTTGGCAACGCTGGATGAACTCGTTTCGGTCCGTGAAACCGGACTGTCCATGGTCTGTGCCCTCTTCAGAGTCTGCCATTACGCGATCGGTGGTTGACGCATCTCGGTTCGCCAGCCGCCCAGCCCTCCCTGGCACGAAATACAAAATCCCGCCAGCAACCAGCGGGCGGGATGGAAGCACGCATTATAGGCGTCCAGGCCATAACCCTCCAGTAGTCTGTTCGCTATCCGCAAACTTGGCGTCCGTGCCATACGTTTTCGCCACCACGCTCGACATTACGGCGGCTTGGAAACCCTTAATAGCCCCCCAGCTTCCCAACTCCCTCGAGCGTCACAGGTCTTCCGTACGCGGTTATTGGTTCGCAGCTAAGCGGGTCCACGCTCTCGCACGGTCCTCATCCGCCATCCGTTGCCGTTCACGCTGTTGGGGTCTGACGCAATTTTCGGCGGAGAAAGCGTTTCTTTATGCGAACACATTTTGTCGCCGAAAATGGGTCTGACCCCTTGGAAGCGAACCGGCGGCCTACATTCCGTGAACGGTTACCGCCATCCGTTGCCGCCGCAACCGCCGCAGAATAGGAATGATCGTCGCAATCCGTTTGAATATATAGGTTTGCGTGACTTGCCTCGTTGAACATTGGCCGGCGTCCGACTATCATGGTGACAGACGGATCACCGAGGGATCGTGAAGCAATCGACTGCCATGGAGACTGAACGGACGTGGAAATACTACTGACTAACGACGATGGCATCTATGCACCAGGCTTGGAAGCGCTCGAACACGAATTGACTCGGTTGGGGAACGTCACGGTCGTCGCGCCCGCAACCGAACAAAGCGGCGTGGGGCACTCGATCACCTTCCTGACACCGCTGATATGTAAAGAAGTCTACGACGGAGATCGGCGGCGCGGATGGGCCGTGCAAGGCAGTCCTGCCGACTGCGTGAAGATTGGGATCTTTCAGTTCTGCCCAAAACGACCAGATCTGGTTGTCAGTGGTATGAACGGCGGCCTGAATGCCGGAATCAATGTTCTCTATTCCGGGACGGTCGCGGCCGCGATTGAAGGCGCTTTTTTTGGGATTACAAGCTGTGCCGTTTCACTGGAGTACGATGAACATGCGGATTATCCAAAAGCGGCCGCAGTGGCTCGGCATGTGATCGAGCAAATACTGGATCAGAAAGGTGATCAGCCGCAACTGTACAACTTGAATATCCCCGCCGTGGCGCTGACGCGCCCGACCGAGGTGCGTGTGGTTCCGATGAGTCTGGAACGATATGGGGAACAGTATATTGAACGTCAGGACCCTCGCGGCCGTTCGTATTATTGGGCTGCTCCCCTGACGCCAGACGGTCCGGGGCAGCCGAATACTGATTTGGCTGCGGTTGAAAAAGGGTTCGTTACTTTAACGCCACTGCATTATGATATGACGCAAGTGGCGGCCCTCGAACAAATGAGACAGTGGCGTCTTGAGCTACCGGGGGCGTCTTGAGCTACCGGGGGCGTCTTGAGCTACCGCGAAGAGCGGATGACGATGATTCGGCCAATGGCCCGGATGACGTTTGAACCGATCATCACGTTTTCTGAAGGAGAAGACTATGCAACGGACGGTGTTGAAAGCCCGGCGTTTGAAATGCATGTATTGCGGACGCAGGTGTCAGAAACGAACCACGGGAACGGCCAGGACTCGAGCGTGCTCGCTTCTCGGCTGTGGCCTCGCGACGTTGGGCATGATGCTGGTTCCGATGGCAGGTTGTGAGCCGCAGTCGGCGAATACTGGCTCGCCAAAACCGGCCGAAACCAAGCCCTCAACAGCGCAGAAGGCGGCCGACCTGGTCGGCTCGATGCAGTCGCCCAAGACCGAGCGTGTCAAGGCGGAAGTGGGAGTTGGCAAGGAAGGCCAACGCTTGGAGAACCCGGATCTTGTCCAGCCGATTGTCGCACCGGCACGAGCCCTTTTTCGGACCAAGCAACGTGTGGTGTTCGAGATTCAGATCCCCCACGCATTGCAGCTGTACAAGGCACTCAAGGGAAAAGCGCCCGAGACGCAGGATGAGTTTATGCAGCAGATTGTCAAAGCGAATAAGATTCAGTTGCCCAAACTGCCCGAAGGCCATCGCTATGTTTACGATCCGGAAAAAGAGGAACTGATGGTCGAACGGCCGGCTAAATGATAGCCGTTCACGCCGCTGGGGTCTGACGCAATTTTCGGCGGAGAAAGCGTTTGTTTACCCGAACGCATCTTGTCGCCGAAAATGGGTCTGACCCCTTGGAAGCGACTAAATGACACACGGCTAAATGACGTACGTGCGGTACACGAATACACGGTCGTGTGCCGTATGAAAATGGGGGTGAGGTCGCCAGGCGGATTTTACAGCCTGTCACAAGACGGCCGGTACGGAGTATTCGACCGCAGGTGTTTTTTGTATCGCGATGTCTTGTGACAGCCTTCAACCATGTGTGGCAAAACGCGTTCGCGGCTACCGAGCGACGGGCTCCCCTGCCCGTCATGGATGCTCGGACAGAGCTTGCGAATCCCGTTTCGTAACACACGCTTGAAGTGCCCCTTCGATCGATCTTTTGAACAGGCGTCCTCCCTATGAGAAACAATCTCCAGATGTTGGTGATGTTGGCGTGTTGCTGTGCCGGGCCCTCGGCACTCGGTGCCGATTGGATTGCCGCGCCGTCCTACTACACCCACGATCCGGAAACCGGCCGTCGTGTCACCCAGTACTCGCCGATCGGACCCTTCTATACTTACGCTCGGTCCGACTACATGCGCAGCGGCTATCGGCAGACTCGCAGTAGTATTCAGGTGGGGGCCAGCATGGACAACATGCACATTGTGGAAGAATGGGGACGTCCGGTCCGGCCGTATGGCGAATGGCGATTCCCCTACCGTCCCTACTCGGTGCCATACAGTGCGTGGGGCCCTCCCTTCGCCGGGATGGGATACCCGGGCTATCCGGGCTACGGATACCCGTACGCCGGCCCGAGACCCGAGCTACCATACAATCGCGGAAATGGCGGCGCGATGGGTCAAAATCCGCCGCCATGGCATGACGGTGCGTATCCCCAATATCCGCCCTCGCGCCCTCGCCAAAATCGGCCACGTCGCCCGCGACCGCCGCACCCGGTCCCCTATGGTGCCGGGGCCCACGGCGCGGCACCTGGTCCCGGTGGCCCCGCACGACCACCCGCGGGCCCCTGATCTTCCGGTTGGCTGCGTTGTTTTGTGAACCCCTGATTCCGATTCGGCATGCGGTCGACCGAGGTTGCCCAACGGGTTTGACGAGCTTTCTTCGTGCACGCAACGCCCGTCGATCTCTGTCAAGGTGTCAGCTGCAGGTGTCGCTGAGGCGACCAGTGGCGGTAATCCGACACACGCCACTGGCCATTCTCCTCGACCAGTTTCACTTCCACGAACCGAGGAACATGGAACCTACCGGAAAGCGACTTGGCCGTGCCGACAACGACGACGTTGAAGGTCGCCGTCGCTTCGGCCGGCTGCCGGTCATAGTCGATTTTGACTTCGAGATTGTGCTTGATCGACACGCGCTCGAAATGGTAACGCGGAAACTCGTTCTCCAGGCGACTGCGCGCGTCGATAGCTCCGGAGGCCGCAAATTGCATTACGGCCGGCAGGTCGTTTCGCTCGACCGCGGCTGCGATCTCATGCAGAGTCTTCTCGACACGCTCCGCATCCGTCTCCACCCAATGCTCCACGGCAAGCAATAGGCCGGTAACGACGATTGCTGCAAGGGTCGCGTACAGCAACGCCTGAAAGCGGGTCTGCAGCCAGGCAAAGCCCAGCATGGCGATCGCCACCACACCGAGGATTGCAATGTAGAGCGGTTCTTGCAGTAGCCAAGTCATCAATCTGCCTCTTGATCAGCACCACGCAA
>JAJSAJ010000121.1 GCA_024274855.1 Planctomycetota bacterium
CGCTGGCCCCGATAGCGTACCACATCAATCACAAAAGCCGCCACGACCAGTGCCGTCCAGACTTCCCACATCGCATCGCTGATGTCCGGTCGAATGATCGCAAAAACGACTCCCGCCAACACCGCACTTGCCAGCAGGATCCACCGGGCAACCCGCTTGGACGAATCGCCATCCCTCGGAACGTTGCTCGAAAAAGCAGCCTTCCCTTCTGAGCGTGCCAGCACGGGATCGGCAGGTAAGTCAACGCGTGGCTTCCGTGGCACGGAAGCCGAGTGCGAAGATTGGGAGACGCCGGCTCGCGTTTGCAGCTTGAACCAGAACCGGATCAGCCATGCCAGGGTGCCGAAGATGAGAATGGCGAAGAGCGTGTGAAACAATAATACGTCGTGCTCCCCGGGCTCTGCTCCCGATACGCGGTACAGCCAGTTCAACAACGGCTCCGGCTCCGCGAGCAAATCCAACAGCGGTGCAACAACGAACGCGAAGCAACACAATCCCGCGAGCAATACCATTCCTTGGTAGCGACGCGTTTCACGGTACCTGCGATAGCGCCAAGCCGAGATGGCAAAAACGACCGTCGCGCCGAGCATCAGAATGTAGTAGATGGAACTCGTGACGACCGAACTGAGATGAACGTAATCGCGAATCAGCCCATAGCCGGCGATATAGAGAGCAAGGATTGCTATCATGATCGCCCCGACGGCAAGGCGTCGTCGCAAGGAAATCGGCGGAAACTCAATCCCGTGCCTTTGCGCAATCATCTCGACCGCCATGGCCGCCTCATCGAGTCTTGCGCCCGTCCTCGCGCGATAAAGATTGATCGCTGCGATCCTCTCGTCCGGCAGATGCAAAAGGACCGACTTCTCCAGGTCCGGCGGGATTGCACCCGTGTCCGTTTTGGACGGTGCAAAGGGAACGCTCTGTTGGCTGACCCGCTCCACATCGGTTTTCACTTCGCTGATCTGCTGGTAGCGGCGTTCCGGCTGGTTCTCCAGAGCTCTCAGAACGACCTCATCCAGCCGGACATCGACCTGTACTTTGTGCGACGGCGGCTCGAACCGACCGATAGGCAACTCGCCCGTCAGCATCTCGTAGAAGACGACGCCCAGCGAGTAAATGTCCGCGCGATGGTCGACGTCATGCGCGCCCCGCATCTGCTCGGGCGCCATGTAGTGCACGGTTCCCATCGCCTGGTGCGATCTGGTCAGCGTGAACTCTGCCGGCACCGCGCCCATCAGTTTTGCCAGCCCGAAATCGGCGATCTTCACCTGGCCTTGCCGGTCGACCAGGATGTTTTCCGGCTTGATATCGCGATGGACGATGCCCTGGTCGTGAGCGAATTGCAATGCTTCGCAAATCTGCGGAACGATGGCCAGCGCTTCGGCCGGCTGGATCGCACTCGTTTGGATGACGTCTCGAAGATTCGAGCCATCGACGTATTCCATGATGAAATAGTACAGCGAGCCGAGACTCTCGCACGGCTCGCTCCCCGCGTCAGCCTCTGCCTGGGGAAGCGGGGTGGTCCGGCCGGAGTCATATACCGTGACAATGTTGGGATGGTTCAGCCTGGCCAGGGCACGCGCCTCGCGTGTGAACCGTTCCGCGAAGGCCGCATCGGCACCGACTTCCGGCGGCAGAATTTTTAACGCCACCAGCCGGTCCAGTCCCCCCTGGCGAGCCTTGTAGACCGCTCCCATGCCACCTTTGCCCAACAGCT
This sequence comes from Planctomycetota bacterium, assembly GCA_024274855.1. Classification (GTDB taxonomy): domain Bacteria; phylum Planctomycetota; class Planctomycetia; order Pirellulales; family Pirellulaceae; genus JAJSAJ01. The sequence continues at coordinate 1,718 of JAJSAJ010000121.1, forward strand.
CCAGGATCTCTAGCTGCGGAAAACACTCCGCCAACTCCTCCGGTTCCGGCGGCACGAAGCCCAGAGAGGGTGTGGTCGGCTTTGCCTCCGGGCTTGAACCAACGTCTTGTTCGCTGGCCAGACCCGCCTGCATCAAGCACTTCGGGCAAATTCCCGCCGGTGCATTGCTCGGAAGTTCAGCTCCGCATTTCGGACACGTCTTGGTTTCAGCCATCAGCGGTTCTCCTTCAAATTCATCTCGCTACTTTCTCTGACGGAAACCAAGACGATGGTGACGTTTTTTTTGCTCGATTGTCATAACTCCAAGGTAGCAAACAGCTTCCGGATTTCCTCGTCGACTTCGTCCGGCCCGGCGACCGTCTGCGCGATCTCTTCGCGGAGCAATTCGCGATAGCGCCGACGCATGCGAGAACCCACCTTCTTGGCGGCCGCTTCGGTCATATTCAGTCTGGCGGCGGCCTGAGCGTAGGTAGTGCCTGCATGGTCTCCAACCAGGAACCCTTTCAACTCGTCGAACCGTTTCGCTTTCCCGGTGCGGTCGAATTCGCTCTTCAGCCGTTCCATGATCTGACCGAGAAGTGCGATCGCCCACTGCTGATCGTAGATCTGTTCGGCCGTTAAACCCGATGCCGGCTCGATGCGCAAACTCGAATCGGCCGACTCAAAGTCCAGGGAGATCGAGGCGCGACCACCGCCTCGTTTCTGCGCCTTCGCCTTCTCCCACTGCTTGGACAAGAAATGCTTCAGCGCGGCTAGCAGAAACGCGCGAAAGCGTCCCCGTTCGGGCGTCGCTGAGCCAACGTAATTCTTCTCCAGCAGTTCAGCAAAGAAAGCCTGTGTCAAATCCTGAGCCTCGCTGACGTCCGGAACCCTTCGGCGCACGTAGGCATACAGCGGACGCCAATACGTCTCGCACAAAGACGCCAAGGCACGTTTGGAATCCGGCGACGAGTTGCGGCCCGCCGAAAGCACAACACTCCAACAAGTCGTTGTGAATTGCGCAGCACCGGAGCGAGCTGAAGTCCGATTCGTCTTCGACATGACAACGATTCTATCATGCTGATTGTCGGGATGCGCTCACAACGATCTACTCTATCTCACTTTGAGACCTTAGCGCGCGGGTGTGCCGATCAGCAATCATCAACGATTCTTCCTGACAATAAACGGCCACCATGTACCGACGAAGCAAGCGACGCCGACAACGGCGTAGCCTATCCGGAACGCGAGTCTGTTTGGGCCGGGTTCAAAGGAAGCCAAGAAACCGAACAGACAGAACACCGCTAGAGCGAGCCCAAAAAGTACCGTCACCCAATTTCGTGGTCCCTTTCATGGTCCATACCTCCCTATTTTTTAGCCTCTTCCGGAGAATGAGTGGGTTGGATTTACGGTCGCGGAGCGTTTGGTCCTTGTTTCTAGGCGTTTTTGCGTGTTTTGGGGTTGTACAATCTCGATGTCGAATTGTTGTCTACTCTCAGGAGGCACCGAACCAACTGAATAGTGGGTTCCGTGAGCCCCTTCCGCCTTCGCCTTCGCATCGGCCCTCGCCCAGCGTTTCTGGGGGCGATGCGAAGGCGAAGGTGGTAGGGGCGGCCCCTTTCGTCGAGCCCGAGCGGAGGTTCCTCGTGGCGCTGTTTGGTTGCCACCATTGATGAATCGACCCACTAGTTTCCCGGAAGACCCATTTTTTATTTTCGTACCATTCAGACGCGCGCAAGTCGGATATGCCTCGGCCGGTTAGAAATGTCCGTAGCCGAACTCGCCAGAGTTTGGCTGGAGAGCGCATTCTGCCAAAGTCTGGCGACTTCGGCTACTTCCGCCAAAGGAAAAACCAAACCGGCCGCGCCATAGACGGGCGCTGCTGCCTTGCGGGGCACGGTTTCCGTTCCCTCCGGCGTGTA
>JAJSAJ010000122.1 GCA_024274855.1 Planctomycetota bacterium
GAAATCGTTCACGGCTAAACTGACCGACCTAACCGGCGCGACCTGGTCATGCGGCATCACCAAATCCACGGTATTATAGCCGTCCACGACCGCCCAATGCCAATGGGAGTGTGCTTAACCAATAAACGGACAACAAAGTCTGCCGACCACCGCACCCCGTCTGCTAGAATATAAGTGGTTGCGACACCGGCAAGCGAGTTCGGCGGCGACAAGTCTGCCGCCGTAAACAGGTGGTGTCACCTTCTGCTCGATTGATCCAGGGGGGCAGGCGGGCCTGCCGTTGCATCCCGTTCGACGCCATGGCTGGACTCATCTGAGTTGTCGTCACCGTTTTCCACCCAAAACAAGCAAGAAACGGCAGTTTCGGTATAGAAGAAAGACCGATTAACTGTCATGCATGCGCATTCGATCAATGCATGGGACCGAGTTTGAACCTACTCTTCATGTCAAAGCAACAATGAATACAGCTGCTGAACATCCGAAAAGAATCGCCGTCATCGGAGGGGGTATCTCCGGTGTGGCCACCGCACACAGGTTGACCGAACTGGCTCCCCAATGTGAAGTCACCTTATTCGAAGAAGCTGACCGGATTGGCGGTTTGCTGAACACCGTTCGGCAGGATGGTTTCTTGCTGGAAACCGGCGCGGATAACTTCATCACGAACATCCCCTGGGGGATCGAGCTCTGTCGCCGCATCGAATTCGAAGACCAATTGGTTCAGACGCGAGCCGAACATCGAACGGCGTTTGTCGTGCGGCGAGGCCGCCTGCTGAAGATTCCGCAAGGCTTCATCGTGATGTCACCGACTCGGATGTGGCCGATCATCTCGACACCGATCCTGAGTCCCTTGGGCAAGCTTCGTATGGCTTGCGAGTACTTCGTGCGACAACGGCAAGATGAATCGGACGAGAGTCTCGCTCGGTTCGTCACTCGCCGCTTTGGCAAAGAGACCTACGAGCGGTTGGTTCAACCACTGCTTGGCGGCATTTACACGGGAGATCCGGAACAGCTTAGCACGCTGGCAACCATGCCTCGGTTTCGGGAAATGGAACATCAACATGGTAGCTTAAGTCGAGCCATGTTGCGGCATGCGAAAAAACAACGCAAGAGCGAATCGAGCGGCGGCAGTCGATACAGCTTGTTCGTTGCCCCGCGCGACGGAATCTCCAGCCTCTTGCAAGCGATCGCGAATCGGCTTCCGCCCGGCACCATCGAGACCCATTCGCCCGTTCAACGCATCGCACAACAAGAGACAAAGGGCTGGACAGTTTCGGTCGGCGGCAATAAGCCAAGAACGGTTGCCTTCGATGCGGTGATCCTGGCCACGCAAGCCAAGGCTGCCGCAAAACTGCTCGCGGATGTCTCGCCCCAGATTGCTGATCCTCTTGACGCGATCCATCACTCTGGCTGCGCGATCGTATCGCTCGCTTTTCGCCGAAGTCAGATCGCGCACCCGATGGACGGATTCGGATTTGTCGTTCCCATTATCGAAAACCGCAAGATCCTCTCTGGTAGCTTTTCGAGCATCAAGTATCCTGGCCGGGCTCCGGACGACCAGGTGTTGATCCGAGTTTTCATCGGAGGTGCCTGCCAACCTGAGTTGCTGGAGCTGTCGGATGATGCGTTAAGGGAGATTGCCGTCAGCGAACTTGCGGAACTGATGGGAATCACCGGTGAGCCGACGCTGACCCGCATCGCAAGACTTCCTGAAACCATGCCACAATATTACGTGGGCCACCAACAGCGAATCGCGACAATCGAGTCTTGCGTCGGGGATATTAAAGGACTCTTTCTGACCGGGAATGCTTTTCACGGAGTAGGTATTCCACTGTGTGTCCACAGCGGAGAAAAGGCGGCAGAACAAGCATCAAACTATTTGACTTCGAACCGTTGAAACGTGGGTGTTGGCGATCCCGCATATCGGCAACCACTGTGCTCAGTAGATACAGACTTGAAACGACAAGGTGCAAGCATGGCAATGACTCCCTATACCGAAGACGATTTTGGTAAGAACCCGCTGATGTTCTACTACGAAGTGACGATGGCCTGCGACTTGATTTGCAAGCACTGCCGCGCTTCGGCCCAATCGGATCCGGATCCCGACGAACTGACCCACGAGCAATCGATCGCCCTGATCGATCAGATTCTGACTTTTCCTAGGCCTCCGATTCTTGTAACAACCGGTGGTGACCCGCTGAAACGTCCTGATCTATTCGAATTAATTCGCTACGCAACAGGCCACGGTCTTCAAGTTGCTCTGACTCCATCAGCCACGCCATTGGCCACGCTCGATGCATTTCAGGAAGCGAAAGAGGCAGGCGTTCGCCGTCTGGGGATCAGTCTGGATGGCCCTGAAGCCAAGACCCACGACGCATTTCGCGGATGGGAAGGGAGCTTTGATCGAACGTTGGAAATGCTGGCTAACGCTCGCAAACTTGGTATGGGAGTCCAGGTCAATACGACGATTACGCGTCGCAATTTTCAGATGATCGATGCCATGGCGGAACTGCTGGCCGATCAAGGAATTGCGATGTGGTCGGTCTTTTTCCTGATTCCCGTCGGGCGTGGCATTGAAGAGCAGCGGATCTCTGCCCAGGAGTGTGAAGATGTCTTTGCACAACTGTGGCAGCATTCAAAGCGTCAGCCGTTCAGCATCAAGACAACCGAAGCGCCACACTATCGACGATACGTCATGCAGCAAGGTGGGGACCCGTTGGCCGAGCCAGCGAACAAGGCCGGCGGCGGGCATGGGCGAGGACGTGGGCACAGGGCGCCACTTGGGGTTGGAGATGGCAAAGGCGTCATGTTCGTCAGCCATCGGGGTGAAATCTACCCTGCGGGATTCCTGCCTCTGGTCTGCGGCCGATTTCCCGAAGATTCCGTCGTGGATGTCTATCAGAACCACCCGACATTTACATCCCTGCGCCGTCCCGAGGCATTCCTTGGAAAATGCGGTGTTTGCGAATACAGCCATACGTGCGGCGGCAGCCGCGCACGAGCCTATGCTGTCACCGGAGATCCACTGGCCTCGGAACCCGACTGCGTTTATGAACCCTAATCGGTTTCCAGCGGTTTACTAAGGACCGGCGAATCAATGGCTGTCGTGTTTACTGGGGCGCGTTCGTGCGGCGATCCTCCTTAGCTGCGAGCCTGATTCACCCATGGGACAAGCCCATGGGGGTCTGTACGCGGGGGAGTGTGACAGTTATTGATTGGCGAATCCTTAGCAAATTCGCGGCATCTGCTGGCCGGAAGGCAAATCCAACAGGCGGCCGGTGCCGAATGCATTCAATAACTCGACATCGCATGAATCGTCACCCGTCACCCGACCGATCAGTGCCGGTCCGGGAGCTTCCGTCTGTTGCTGCATGATCGCCAATGCCTGGTCGGCAACCGATTCGGAGACGATCGCGACCAAGCGGCCCTCGTTTGCCGCATAGAGCGGATCGAGGCCGAGCAGTTCGCATGCACTGCCAACTTGCGAGCTGATCGGAATCGAGGATTCATCAAGTCGGATTCCGACCTCAGCCTGCTCGGCAATTTCGATCAGCGCCGCCGCAAGGCCTCCGCGAGTCAGATCTCGCAAGCAATGCAGATCAGCACCGAGTGCCGTCAATTCCGCGACCAGTCCGGACAGCGGCGCACAGTCGCTTTCCAGAGCGCCTTCGAACCCGAGCCCTTCTCGGACCGACATGATGGCAATGCCATGTCGTCCCACATCTCCATTGATCAGAATGCGGTCACCGGCCCGAACAGAAGCTGGCGAAATGTCGAGCCCAGACTTGACCAAGCCCACGCCGGCCGTGTTGATAAACAGCCCATCTCCGTTGCCGTGATCGACGACTTTCGTATCACCCGTCACGATCCGAACGCCGATCGCATTGGCCGTCTGTTGCATCGACTCGATAATGCGCTGCAACGACTCCAGTGGAAAACCCTCTTCCAAAATCAGCGCGCAACTGAGATAGAGGGGCACGGCCCCAGACATTGCCAAGTCATTCACGGTGCCGCAGACAGCCAGTTTGCCGATATCTCCACCGGGAAAGAATAGTGGATTAACAACGAACGAGTCGGTTGTGAAAGCAATTCGAACGCCCTCGATTTCCAATACTGCGCTGTCGTGCGGCGGCCCGCTCTCAACGTTCGTTCCCCGCTGAAACTCGGGCAACAGAAAACCCTCAACCAACTTGCGCATCATCCGACCGCCGCCCCCATGGGCCATTTGGATAACGGGCGGATCCTGGTGAGGAACGGGGCAATTCAATCGGATAGATTCCGGTCTGTCAGTCATCGTTCCCCTTTCCTTCGACGGCGGTACCGAAAATAGGCTGAGCAGGCACCTTCGGCCGACACCATTGGGGCTCCGAGGGGGCTATCCGGTGTGCACTGGTTGCCAAACGCGGGGCATTCGTGCGGCTTCTTGTGTCCTTGAAGCACCTGGCCGGCGATACAATGTCGAGGTTCTTCCGCGCGGATGTGTTCTACGTGAAAGCGACGGTCCGCGTCGAATTGTGCATAGCTGTCGCGCAACGCCCAGCCGCTGTTCGGGATTTCCCCGATTCCACGCCACTTTCGCGACACGGTGCAAAATACCCGCTCGATCTGCTCCCTCGCGACGGGGTTCCCATCGGTCCGGACAACGCGAGCATACTGGTTCTCGACATCTGCCCGGCCCTCTTCCAATTGCAGGATACACATGTAGATACCTTGCAGGATATCCACCGGCTCAAAACCTGTCACGACGATGGGCGTCTTATACTGTCGAGCGATTGGCAAATACTGTTTGTTACCCATGACCGCACAGACATGCCCGGCGGCCAAGAACCCTTGCACAAGGTTCTGATCGGAATCGAGAACGGCGCGCAGCGCGGGTGGAACCAGCACATGAGAAACCAACGTTGAGTAGTTCTTCAGGCCGAGTCGTTCGGCCTGGACGACCGCCATGACGTTGGCCGGAGCCGTGGTTTCAAAACCAATGGAAAAAAACACAACCTGTCGGTCCGGATTCCGCTGTGCCAGTGACACCGCGTCCATCGGTGAATAAACGACCCGAATATCGCCCCCCTCCGATTTGACCGTCAGCAAGTCCTTCTCGGAACCAGGCACGCGGAGCATGTCCCCATAGGAACAGAAAATGACGCTCTGGCGAGCCGCAATGGCGATCGCCTTATCAATCATTTCGATCGGAGTTACACAGACGGGGCACCCGGGACCGTGGATCAAGGTAACTTCGTCCGGCAACATTTCGTCCAGTCCGAACCGGACAATCGCGTGCGTTTGCCCACCGCAAACTTCCATCAAGTTCCACTGCCGCGTGACCCGCTGTCCGATCGCGTCCGCAAGTCGCCGAGTCGCCTCGGCATTGCGGTATTCGTCCAGGTACTTCACTGTGTGGGCTCCGTCCCGGATGTCGTCGCCGCCGGTCCTTGTTCTGCATCCGGACCGACGTCCGACAGTTCACAGATCTGCTCAATATATGAGAAAATCTCCTCCGCTTCCCGCTGGTCAATTCGGCTGAGTGCGAAACCGGTATGGACCAGAACGTAGTCTCCCACCTGGACCTCGGGCAAGTAAACCAGACAGACGTCCTTGGCGATACCGCCGAACTCGACCTTCCCCATCAGCACGGAATCGTCGTCACGTATTTCAAGAATTTTGCCCGGGATACCAAGACACATCGATCTAGTCTCCGACCTGGTCTCTGATCTGTAAAGCCGCACCCAGCACCTGCCCCAAGGCGATCCCACCATCACCTGGTGGTACCTGTTGTTGAGTGTACACGTCAAAACCGGCCTCCGACAGTCGACTTCGAACCAGTTGGGTCAGGCAGGCATTCTGGAAACAGCCTCCGCTGAGAACGATTTGCGGGCATCCCAATCGTTGGGCCAGACGCAAAGCCACCTTCGCCAGCCCGTGGTGAAACCGAGCGGCGACACGGCCTATCGAACACCCGTCTCGCCGGTCGGATACGACGCGACGGAGTAGAGGCTGCCAATCAATCACGATGGGCTCGGAGTCCGACAAATCAACGTTGTAGGCTTCCTGTTCCTCCGGATCGACCGCAAACTGGAGCGCCATTGCCGCCTGGCCCTCGAAACTGATCGCGATCGGCAAGCCGCACAACGCGGCGACCCCATCAAACAGGCGTCCCATGCTGGTACATCGAGGAAACAGTTTGGGACGAGCCGCAGCTTTCAACAACAGGACCAGTTCGGATTCAGAAAACCAGTCCTTCACCAGCGGTACACATTGCATACCCAGCATTTCATACAGCAGGCCGAGCGCCGCGCGACGAGGCTCGCGAGCCGCACGATCACCACCCGGTAACGGGAAGGGCCGCAAGTGTGCCACGCGTTGAAAACCGGCCCCTTCACACCAAAGCACCTCACCGCCCCAAACCGTCGCGTCAGGTCCGTAGCCCGTGCCGTCCCACGCAAAGCCCAAGACAGGCCCCTGCAAGTGGTGCTCGGCCACCGCCGACAAAATGTGCGCGTGATGGTGCTGTACGCGGACTAGCGGCCGACCGAATGCTTCGGCCATTTGCTCCGCATGCCGGGTCGAACGGTAGTCCGGGTGCAAATCACAAGCAATTGCCTCCGGCGTCACCTGGAAAAAATCCAGAAGATCACGAACAGCATGCCGATGAACGTCCATCCCCAAGACATTATCCAAGTCACCAATGTGGGCGCTCATCACAACGTCGGCACCCAGGCTGATCGCGACCGTGTTTTTCAAGTGCCCGCCAACAGCCAGGATGCAAGGCACCTCGCCACGCAATCGGACCCGATTCGGCGCGTAGCCCCGAGCACGTCGCAGCAACTGAACCTGCCCGTCCGCAATCTGCCCAACCGAATCATCCACGGGACGTATGATCGAACGATCGTGTGTCAGGAATACATCTGCAACTCCTTCCAATTGTCGCAACGCGTCGTCCGTACCAATGGCCATCGGTTCCTCGGATCGATTTCCACTGGTGCAAACAATCGGCCGTCCGATCTCTTCCAGCAGTAGTTGGTGCAACGGCGAATAGGGCAGCATCACGCCCAGATTCGGATTGCCCGGTGCGACCGATGGAGCAATTAAAAGTTCATCTGGCGGCTCGGCTAACCGACGGAGTAGCAGGATGGGCGCATGGTACGAGGCAAGTGCTTTCGCTTCCAGGTCACTGATGTGGCAGTAGCGTTTGGCACACTCAATGTCTGTCAACATCACCGCCAATGGCTTGTCCGGACGTTGCTTGCGCAATCTCAGTCTCTGCACGGCCCATTGGCTAGTTGCGTCGACGATTAACTGAAAGCCACCGATTCCTTTTACCGCCACAATCTGGCCAGACCGCACCGCGTCACCAGCCTTGCGTAACGCATCGTCGCCTGTTGCCAGTTCCTCTGCGCACGCATTAATCAGCTGTAGCCTTGGTCCACACTGCGGACAAGCGATTGGCTGAGCGTGAAATCGCCGATCTGTCGGGTCCTCGTACTCGCGGCGACATGCCTGGCACATCGCAAACTCAGACATCGACGTGTCAGGACGATCGTAGGGCAGCCGTGTAATAATCGACCATCGCGGCCCACAGTTTGTACAGTTCGTAAACGGATAGCGAAAACGTCGCCGAGTTGAATCGGTGATCTCGGCCAGACAAAACTCACAGGTTGCCAGATCGGCAGGAATAGCCGGCCCTGGTGCCGAGCCCGACTCGCTGTCGCGGATCGTGAAACTCGTACCCGGTCCTTCGCTTGCCGCGTGAGGCTTTACGGAATTGACCGTAATGCGAACGAGGCGTGCTTGAAGTGGATGATCTTTCCGAATCGCTATCAGAAAACGATCAATGACCCCAGCCGGCCCTTCCACTTCAATACGCACGATTCCGGTATCGTTTAACACCCATCCTCGCAGCTGAAGTGATGTCGCCAGATTGTAGATAAAAGGACGAAACCCGACGCCTTGGACAACGCCTTCAACGGTGATTGCCAACCGGCGAGCCGCATCAGGCTGGTTCATCGATCTGCCCCGCACAACGAAGGATTGCTCACGAAACAACCGGCATGGCTGTCGCTTCCAGCCGCAACACCGGGGCCCGACGCTCAGCCACTGATTCATGCCAACGGCAACAGTCGTTCATCGACTGTTCGCAGCTCACTTCGGCCCGCCAAGCAGCTCTTGATGTCGCTGATGCAACCACTGCTGCAGAGTGTCCATACCTTCGCCATGAATCGCGGAAACTTCAAACACCTTGGCGTCCGGAGCCAGACGCCTCATGTCGTCCCGCGCTCGCTGCACGTTGAATTGACAATGGGACAGCAAATCACTCTTGGTGATAATCAACGCGTCACTCCGTTGGAAGATTGTCGGGTACTTGATGATCTTGTCATCACCTTCCGACACGCTCAACACAACCAGCCGCAAATGCTCGCCAAGATCGTAGCCGGCCGTGCATACCAGGTTTCCCACGTTCTCGATCCAAAGCATGTTGCTTACGGACAGATCAAACCCCAGGATCGCCGACCGGATCATGTTCGCTTCGAGATGACACATGCCCTCCGTGTTGATTTGTACCACGGGGACGTTCATTTTCTCCATGCGTTCAGCATCGATTTGTCCTGCAATATCACCCTCGATCACGGCTGGCAGGATGTCAGGCCCGAAACGCGTGAAGAGCCCTTCAAGTAACGTCGTCTTGCCGCAACCGGGAGAGCCAACGAGGTTGATCGCAAACGTATGTTCCGAAGTCAACTGGTCGCGAATTTCTCCGGCCAGCTGATCATTGACTTTCAAGATCTTCTTGGCAGCAACGATCTTCACGGATATGCTCCCATCAATGACGGAAATAAACCAGGCCAACTCCTGTCGCTCAGTCCTCAAGCTCAATCGACTGCA
>JAJSAJ010000123.1 GCA_024274855.1 Planctomycetota bacterium
CGCACGATCCTCCTTAGCTGCGAGACTGATTCACCCATGGAGCGAGCCGATGGGGGTCTGTACGCGGAAGAGTGTCTAACGAGCCAGAACCCAATCTCCGTTTCCCATAAAGAAATCCGCACGATTTTCGCACAGACGACTCGTCTATTTCTCAGACGTGGTACCTGCCGAGATATCGGATTTCCCACGGAATGCGTTTCCGAGAAGCAGTATGTGTTTGCTGCCGTCCTTGATCGAAATGTCCGCTGCACCGTCTGCTGTCCTTGTCACGCGGCAGCTTGATATTGTCGTGTCGGTCGTGTCCAAAAGCACGATTCCCGATCCGCAATCACTCAGATTCAGGCCATTGATCGTGAATCCGCTGCAGCGATCAAGGATCAGGGCGCCGGCCTTGGTGGCGAACTTGTGCAGGGTCGAGTTCGCGATGATGCAATCGGCACAATCTTCAAATGCAATCGTTCCTGGTTGCTCGAACTGACGCGGGTTAAACGTGTTGCCCGACACGATAACTCGTTGCGAATGGCTGACTCGCATGTTGGCCGGTTTGGGGGCAAAGAAATTGTTGCCTGTGATCGCGATGTCGAAGGCATGGTTGATGTCGATGTTCGTCGCCGTGTCGCTCAGCACGTTCCCGGAGATCGTGACTGAGTTGATCGGATAGATCTTCTTGCCCGCCAATCGAATATTGGCTGCACCTGGGGCGACCGTCTTGTGGTTGTTCCCGCCGTAGTTCGCGGAATGCTGGATCGTGCAACCGGTAATCGCGACTTCGGCGATTGACGTAGAGCGTGTGTCTGGCGATCCGGAAACGTCAAGCAGGATATTGGCCGTCTTGGTTGGTGTTTCATCACCAGGCATATTGCCCTCAATGTCACAACCAGACACTTGCAGGTTTCGAACCACTCCGTCGCGAACAACAATGCCACCCTGCCGGTTGTATGAAATGTGGCAAGTCCCGACGATGACTTGATGAAGGTTCACATCGTCCAGGTAAAGGCCGATCCCGGAGTTCTCGTACAGGTGACAATCGGACACCAAGAGATTGCGATTCCGTTTGACCACGTGAATACCGTGGCGACACCAACGGACCGAAACACTACTGATGACGGCGCCAATGGTTTGCGTTAGTTCGATCCCGTCTGCTTTGACATGGTTGCCGAGGATTTCGATGCCGGAAACGATCGGCATCCGCTCATTCCACGTTGCCGGTTTGAATGATTTGGGAGCCGCGGTTCCCTGGTGCGACCCGATAAACCGCAATGCGGGCCCCGGTCCATCCATGACGATCGTCACTCCCTGAGTTGCCTTAACAGCGACCGCGCCGTACTTGGAAAGGTCGAATACCAGAGGCTTGGTGATTCGCACGATCTTGTCTTTTCCAAGCTGTAAATTGCCATCGCTGGTGTCAATCATCTTTTGCAAGGTAGCTGTCGAATCAGGCAGTGACTTCAAATGTGGAATCTGGTCGAGTGCTCCACCCGCCATTGCGGTGGACAAGCCCAACAATGAGAGCAGGGCTGTTGTGGCTAGAGTTTTCATGGGCGTTCTGGTTCCGTTGACAGTAGGTAGATGCGATTGTTTTGGATCCTATGGGGCATACGTGCTTGTCTTTACCCATATTCTCTGCGGCGGGCCTGTCCCGGAGGAAGAAATGACCGGTCAGCTACAGGTTATCTCCACATTACAAATCTAGCGATCAACAATCAACTATCGCTCAATGCGAAATCACACGTCGGCGTTTGTAGCCAAGCTCAGTTTCTCTTGTATTGCAACAGTCCTAGTCGTCGTCAGGTTCGATAGAAGTCGTGGTGTTGACTCGATGGGCCGTATTGTTGGCACTTCGCGAGAGTGCGGCGGCAGATTGAATGGATTGCCGACGGCTCTGATGGGGGGTATGTCGGCGATTTATCCATGTTCAATCAGGTGTAAAGCAGGGTGTCAGTTGTCGGAGGCGTTCGTAAGCTGTGTTTTGGCAACGGGTTGTGTTGTTCTTGGTTTATCTAAAGATGACTTGCGAAAGACCTGCCACGGGTCTATAATCCCGCCGCTTTGTTCTTTGAGGACTCGTCCCAAGTCGCTGACAGGCTGCGGTTTCCGTACTGACGGTCGATGGTCAACGGCCCAGATGGCAAGGATGCCAGAACCCTTAACTCGTCGCGTTTTGTATTCCACCGATTGGCAGTGCGCGCAACTGGCTGGTTGTATGTCGCAACATGGCGCGGAAGTTGTTTCTGCGTACTGTTGGCGTTGTCTGGCCTGTTGGCGATTGCGCCTGATGTGCTGGCGGGGATTCAACTGCCGGTTGCCGATCCGTCTGCGCCGATCCTGGTGCAGGGTGAAGACGGTCAGCGCTGGCATGAAGGATCTGCCGAAGTTTGGGTTGTGCGTCGGTGTGTGTTGCAGCAGGACGATATGACGGCGCGCGCCGATCGGGCTGTTTTGTGGATCATTCGAGCGGCACCGGAAACGAGTCCAACCAGTTCGATAGTCGCTTATCTCGAAGGGGCGGTGGCAATCGACTTTGGGCGTGGTGGTGATCCGAATCCAAAAACGGGCCAGGCGGCTCAATCAATTCGCGACAACACGTGGTTCGGTCGGATGGTCACGCACGGTCATGTCGACATGCGCGTGTCGTTGGGCGACGCGCGTTCGAGCGGCAAGCCGGATATTTTCCAGCGGGCTCAGGAAGCGTGGGATCAGGAAAGTGGTCCGGTCCAACCGGCACAGCTGACGATCAATGCCGAGCCGATCGGTCCCCCGCCGTTGACGCCTGTCGCCGGGTTGCACAAGCGCGTCCAGGTCGGTCCACGCAGTAACACGCTCATACACATCAAAAGCTTTGCCGGTACACGGCCGAATCAATCGGTCACGGTATTCAGCAACGGAATTAGGGCGGTGATTCAAGGGCTCTCCTCTCCACAAACGGGGAATATAGGTCGGATCGTTATCGAAACCGATCGACTTGTTCTGTGGGGGCCGAATTTGAGAACCCTTTCGCCATCCGGTTCGGAGACGGAAGGTGGGGCGGGTGTCCCTATCGAGCTGTATATGGAAGGCAACATCGTCTTTCGGCAAGGCGATCGGCTGATTTATGCAGATCGCATGTACTACAACGCGACCAATGAATACGGTGTGGTGTTGTCGGCCGAGATGGTCACGCCGATTCCCGACTACGATGGCATGTTACGCTTGAAGGCGGATGTCCTGCAGCAGTTGAATCGCCAGTTTTTCAAAGCGTACGGTGCGGCCGTAACATCCAGCCAGATGGGCGTTCCCAAGTATTGGATTCAAGCACAATCGGTCGAGTTCCAGGATACGCAGTACCCGCGGGTTGATCCCATCACGGGCCAGTTGGCATTTGAGCAGCGGACAGGCGAAGCGGCAGTCGACCACGATCTGCTGGCTACGAGCCGCAACAACTTTATCTATGTCAGCGGGTTGCCGGTTTTCTATTGGCCCGTCTTGGCGACGAATCTCCGTCAGCCGACATACTACATTGAACGCGTCGGTATGAAAGACGACAGTATTCTTGGCACACAGGCCATGATTGACTGGAATGCTTTCCAAGTGCTGGGGATCCGAAAACCGCCCGCCTGGACGAAATGGACGTTCTCCACGGATTGGTTGAGCAAACGTGGATTCGCGCTTGGCACGACCGTGCAGTACGGCCGTTCCGACTGCCTGACGTTCCCGGGACCCGTGCGAGGGTACTTTGACGCGTGGGGCCTCTATGATGATGGGCTGGACGATCTTGGCGGAATTCGCAAGTCACTGGTTCCGGAAACGCGGCGACGAGGGCGGCTGTTGTGGTGGCATCGGCATGATCTTCCTGATGGATACCAGGTCACGGCCGAAGTTGGCGCGATCTCGGATCGCAACTTTTTGGAAGAGTTCTTCGAAAAGGAATGGGATCAATACAAGGATCAGCAGACACGGCTTGAACTGAAACATACGCACGAAGAACAGGCATTGCGGCTTGTTGGGTCGGCCCGGCTGAATGATTTCTTTACGCAGACCGAGTGGCTTCCAAGATTGGACCACTTCATGATGGGACGATCGTTGTTGAACGACCGTCTGACATGGTTTGCACATTCGCAAGTCGGCTACGCAAAGATGCGCAAGGGGACCAAGCCGGAAGATCCCGTTGATGCGTTGGGCTGGGCGCCATTGCCCTGGGAAGATGATGTTGAAGGATTGCGAGCTGCGAGCCGGCAGGAGATTGACTTGCCGTTGCAAGCCGGTCCGGTCAAGTTGGTTCCCTATTTTCTGGGTGAAGTGAGCTATTGGCGCGAAGTCCTGAATGATCAGAAGGAGGTCACGCGCGCCTATGGACAAGCGGGGGTACGCGCAAGTTTGCCGATCTGGAAAGCAAATCCGACCGTTCACAATATGTTGCTGAATCTGAACGGCATGGCTCACAAGATCACCTTGGAATCCGATTTCTATTGGGCGGATGCGAGTGAGGATCTTGGCCTGTTTCCCTTGTATGATCCGGTCGATGATGATTCACAGGAGGATTTTCGACGTCGCATGTTTCCGCGACCGCCCGAGTACGATGAACGAAATTTCCTGTTTCGATCGAATGTTCAGGGATGGGTGACCGCTCCGACGACGGAAGTCGTCGAAGATGTGATGGCTGTGCGCACCGGGATCCACCAACGCTGGCAAACCAAACGAGGTATGCCCGGGCAACAGCGGGTTGTCGACTGGATTTCCTTCGATGTTGACGCGACGATCTTCCCGAACCGTGATCGGGACAACTTTGGCGAGTATCTCGGATTGGCAGAGTATGACTTCAAGTGGCATGTGGGAGATCGGCTCACGCTGTTGTCCTCTGGTTATGCCGATCCGTTTGCCGGCGGATTTCGCAAACTGTCGGTCGGCGGAGCGATCAGTCGGCCGGGACGCGGACGGCTTTATGTCGGTGGCATGGTGATGGATGGCCCGTTCCGCAGCGATCTGTTGCTCAGCACGCTCAGTTATAGGCTGAGTGAAAAGTGGATTGCCGAAGGATCGATTGTCTACGATTTTAGTACCACCGGCCAGATTGGTGAACGACTGTCCGTGACACGGATTGGGGAATCGGCGTTGATCCGAGTCGGAATCTATGTCGATCATGGTCGCGACAACGTGGGAGGGATCTTTATCATCGAACCACGTTTCTTGCCCCATCGCCAATTGGGACGTGTTGCTGGTGTCGAGATTCCACCGGCCGGCGCTTTGGGACTCGAGTAAACATGCTGATCGGGTGTCGGTTTGAATCACGACTCAGTCGCGAGCGAAAGCAGCATGAGCGAACCATTCAAAGTCCCTCAACGGGGCTGGAGTCAAAAATTCTCCGATGCGTTTCGCGGCCTATCGGTCGCCGTGCGAGAGAATAACAGTTTCCGAGTGCACTTCAGCTTCACGATCGCAGTCTTTGCCCTTGCAGCTTGGCTGGCAGTCGAACCGTGGCGCTGGACGGTCCTGATATTATGCATCATGACGATGCTTGGCACGGAAACACTCAATACGGCGTTGGAAGAACTGGCACATGCGGTCGAACCGCAATTCAATCCCAAGATTCGTGATGCACTGGATGTTGGCAGCGCGGCTGTCCTGATCGCGGCAATGGGATCGACTGCCATCGGGTTGATCACATTGCTTCCGCCAATGATTTCCAGGTGCCAGACGCTGCTGTTCTAGCCCGGATCATACATGACGTTCGTGGCGATGGGGCGTTAGTCGAGCCGAATGGCAAGTTGCCGGCTGAACGGGAGTAAAGAGTAGAACACGAATCACCATTTATCTTCACTTATCCCGATCGAAGACTCAAGTGAACGTTCTATGCGCATCCCTTCTCGTTCGACTCTGAATTTGCGTCGCCGTTCACGCCGCTGGGGTCTGACGCAATTTTCGGCGGAGAAAGCGTTTCTTTACGCGAACGCATCTTGTCGCCGAAAATGGGTCTGACCCCTTGGAAGCGAACCGGCGGCCTACATTCCGTGAACGGTTACGAACTTGCAGCTTTTCACCGTAGTCTGATTCGTACGGATTGATGAGTGTTCCAGTCTTCTTTTCCTCATGTTTTGGTCGTTGCCGATTCAGAAGTTGTGTAAGGTCCGAGAAGTCCTGAACCTCAGCGGCTGCCAATCGGCTAAACAACTACGGAAATACAAGCACGTGAACAGCCCGGCTGGGGAACATCACCCCGGGGATAGCGTGTCGTTCGCTGGCGCCACGCCACCCCGGGGCTTGTCTCAAGGCCGTCCCTTTGGAACTGAGTTGTTTCGCCGGCCCTTGCGTTGTTCTTCAACGGGCCGTATCACGAGCATCCCATGCTGTTGCCACAGTTATGGCAGAGATAGCAATTGCCGTTGCGGACTGTAATCGCGCCACAATTGTCGCAGCTTGGCGCGTCGCTTTGGAAACGAGCGAATTGTTAGCTTCGTCCGCTGACCGGTCCGCCGTTATTGTCAACGTGAACGGCGACGCCCGCACGCTCAAGTGCATTCAGATCGACCGCCTCGTCTTCGTCGGTCAACAGGTGGGCGGCCGTGCCGTGGGGCGGCATTGCGGGCGTCGCGGTTGGAGCGGTCGGCTGAGCAGCATTCTCTTGTGGCATTGGGGCATGACCACTATTCGCTTTTCGGTAGCCAGGCAGGAAGGTGTTGGCAAGCCAACGGAAGATGTAGTCGACAACACTCTTTGCAAGCCGAATATCGGGATTGGTCGTGTAGCCCATCGGCTCGAACCGCGTGTGCGAGAACTTGTTGACCAACACCTCCAACGGCACGCCGTACTGAAGACTCAGGGAAATCGCTGTCCCGAACGCATCCATCATCCCGCCAACCGTACTTCCCTCCTTCGCCATCGTCAGGAACAACTCGCCTGGCCGTCCGTCCGGATAGAGTCCAACATTGATGTAGCCCTCGTGCCCCCCCACGCTAAACTTGTGAGTGATCGACTGCCGCGTGTCGGGCAGACGCTCGCGGCGAGGCCTTGACGACTGGTTCTCTTTTTCAAGGGCCTTGTCACTTTCGGATTGTGTTGACAATGGCTGGCTTTGCTTTGAGCCGTCTCGGTAGATGGCCAACGCTTTGAGCCCCATCTCCCAGCCCCATCGATAGGCGTCGGCAATGTCGTCTACCTTGATATCGGACGGCATGTTAACAGTCTTGGAAATGGCGCCGGAAAGGAACGGTTGGGCGGCAGCCATCATACGTACGTGTGCTTTCCAAGGGATACTCCGCTTGCCCGTTGCCGGTTTGAATGCACAGTCGAAGACGGGCAGGTGCTCCTGTTTCAGATGGGGCGCTCCTTCAATCGTGTCGTGTTGGTTGATGTAGGTGATAATCTCCTCAACCTGCAAGTCACTGTAGCCAAGTGTCCGAAGACCCATCGCAACGGAACGATTTACGATCTTCATGCTGCCGCCGCCCGCGAGCTGCTTGTACTTGACGAGTGCGATGTCCGGCTCAATTCCCGTCGTATCGCAATCCATCATGAAGCTGATGGTCCCTGTCGGTGCAAGAACGGTAGCTTGAGCGTTGCGGAAACCGTACTTTCTGCCTAACGCCAGAACGTCATCCCAAATCTGCCTTGCTGCTTCCTTCAACGGTTTCGGCCCCGCTTCGTTGATCTTATCGACCGCCTCGCGATGCATCTGCATGACACGAAGCATCGGATCGCGATTCTTGGCAAACTCGTCAAAAGCTCCAAGTACACCCGCCAGCTCCGCACTCGTATGATTTGCCGTCCCGTGAAGAATCGCGGTAATGGCACCGCATAAGCCATAGGCCGTGTCCGAATCATACGGCACTCCACTGGTCATGATCAGACTGCCCAAATTCGAATAGCCGAGGCCCAGCGGGCGAAACAGGTGGCTGTTGCGTGTGATCTGCTCGGTTGGATAACTGGCATGATCGACCAGGATCTCCTGAGCGATGAAGAAGGTCCGACATGCGGCTGTAAAACGAGTCGCGTCGAATGTTCCATCTTGCTTGCGAAACTGCATCAAGTTGATACTGGCCAAATTGCAAGCTGTATTGTCCAGGAACATGTATTCCGAACAGGGATTGCTGGCGTTAATGGGGCCCGAGTTCGGACAGGTGTGCCAGCGATTAATCGTCGAATCGTATTGCACGCCCGGATCACCACAATGCCACGCGCACTCGGCCATCCGCGTCAAGAGTTGCCTCGAATCAAACGAGGGACCGGAAGATCGTTTATCGGTCACCCAGTGCGTAGTCCACTTGCCACCCTTGCGAACGGTTTCCATGAACTCGTCCGTCACTCGCACTGATAAATTGGCGTTCTGGAACAGGATCGAGCTGTACGCTTCCCCGTTGAAGTTGGCTTCGTAGCCCCCTTTCTGGATCAGTACGTGAGCCTTCTTTTCTTCCTTCCACTTGCACTCGATAAACTCAAGAATGTCTGGATGCCAGATTTTTAGCGATTGCATCTTGGCCGCGCGACGCGTCTTGCCGCCCGATTTGACCACTGCGGCAATCTGGTCATACACACGCATGAATGACAAGGGACCGGATGGTCGTCCGCCACCAGATAGCTTCTCGCGATGTGACCGGATAGTCGAAAGGTCGGTCCCTGTTCCCGAACCAAATTTGAATAGCATCGCCTCGCTGGTTGCTAACGACATGATGTCTTCCATGTTGTCGTCAACACTCTGGATGAAGCAGGCCGATGCTTGAGGGTATTCGTAGGGGTTTTCCGTCTGTATCACGTCGGCCGTCTGCGGATCCCAGCGCCAGTGACACTGATCACCCTCGACACCTAACTCGTGGAATAGACCGACATTGAACCAAACCGGCGAATTGAATGCGCCGTGCTGGTGCAAGCATAACCACGCCAAGTCGCGGTAAAACCGCTCTCCATCCTCGACGCTCGCAAAGTAACCATCCGATATGCCCCAGTCGGAAATCGTACGAACAACGCGATGAATCAACTGCCGAACACTCGTTTCACGCTGCTCGGTCCCGTTCTCACCATAAAAATACTTGCTGACGACCACATTCGTGGCCAATTGGCTCCATGAAGTTGGTACTTCGCACTGGGGTTGCTCGAATAATACGTCACCATTGTCGTCCTTGATCGCCGCACTACGCGACTCCCAAGTGACCGTATCGAACGGATCGGTGACGTCTATCGGACAAAACGTTGGCTCAATCCGTAGCCCTCGGATTGACTCGTTGGCCATTTCAGATGCCTCGCGTGTCGTGCCCTGCTTTTCGTCCTTCCGGTTGACTTCCACACTCGCCATGGTTCAGCTCCTTCCGTAACCCATTCGCCTTCATGGACAATGAAAATCCTGACGAACAGTGTACATAGATATACTATTTCCCGACGTCTTGGCAGAGGGTTTTCCGAATGCCGTGGACAATCGGCTGAAATCCATTAAGCCTGTCGCCAACGGTTGTTCGCTGATGCCAACTCGCGAAGGACAGAGCTAGTTTGGAAAAGCCCTCACAACACTAGATATTGTAGCTGTGTCAAATGCTGCCACAACATTTGGCACGAATGGCCGAGTTTACAGTTTTGTTTCCGGCCGTCAACGATGTTGTTTCGATCGGACTTAGATGCCGGTGCACTAAGGAGTTGCGAGCTGTCAGCCGTCTGGTTTGCACGGTGAAAACCGAGTTCAGATAGGATTGCAACCTGTTGCTACGTAACAGATTATGGAAATACTGGCTTAGATCGCGCCGTGGGGTGCCCGCATCGCGGTTTTTCCAAAAAAAAATGGCCAATTACCTCCCGGAACGGCGTGCTGGGTAAGATACGTTCCAGGGGAAAGATGGGGTGGCGAGATGGTCGCGGACGGGACATTTTGGTCGACCGTATTGGCCCCTGAGCGTATTGCCTCCTGCCTCTATTTTGGCAAGGCAGGTAGTCTCGAAAACCTCGCAGCTTTCCAAAACAGAAGCAGGCGTGAACTTCATTCTCATATCACAGCCAACGCGTAGAATCGTTCTTGATATTGGGCGTTCTAGAACAGGGGGCAACAAAGAATGGGCGGCTTGGTTTCGTCCGTTGCCTCCCGTTGATTCAATCCGTAACGGCTGTCATTTTGAGTGTTGCACACGACAAGACGTGCGAGATTTCCAAACAAGCGATCGCGAGAAATTGGGCCGGATCGCCTCTGATGGACTCAAAATCGGACTTCCCACGCTCGGAAACCGACCTGATCCACAAACCCAGAAACGTCGTTTCCGTTTCTTGCCATATGCATTGCTAGCGCGCACGGCATCAACAGACCCAGCGACGCCGTGGAAAGGAGAGTCAGCTGGCTTGGTGCATCAGGAGGCTTCGATCTTCTGAATGCAAACCCGGGTGTACAGCTGGCGATGGCCCGTGCGTCGCCGGTATGTTTTGCGACGCCGCATTTTTTGGATGAAGAGCTTGGGGCCTTGCTGGATGCCAACGACTTCGGCCGTAACTCGTGCGCCGTCCAGAACCGGCTTGCCAAGCTTAAGCCCCTCATCGCCCGAAATCGCCAGGACGCGATCAAACGCCAATGCATCGCCCTTTGAGACCGATTGACGGTAGTCAATATCCAGATTCTGGCCTTCTTCCACGCGGTATTGTCGTCCGCCGTCGGCAATAATCGCATACATGATACGTCGTTCCCAATGGGCTTGAGCAAGGGTAGGGGGAAACCTCAAACGATAGTCGATCACCGCCGGTCCGTCGAGGGCTCGGAGGCGATTTTTTTCGCTCGAGTGGACGGGGGGGCGGTTATTCTCAGTATGTACTTAAAAATGGGGGTGGTGAAGCGTCGCCCAATGCCACTGCGATTCTGCCTGATCTAGCAGGTACGAAACGATTTGCACGCCCAGTTGTCGCAGGATGTGGGCGAACGGGTCGACCGTTTCCGTCCGTCGTTTTGAGCCGAACGGTCTGACGTCCAGCCGGGTCAGGGTAAATGCAGTTGCCGGCACTCGACATCACGGCAGTCCAATTCCAGATGTTCCGGATAAACTGTTTCGCTGCCGAGGATTTGGACGACCATTCTGCCATCGTCTTCCATGGCAGTGATTTCTTTTCGTTTCTTGTTATTCAAGTAGGAGGCGACCTTATCATTCACGCGTACCGTCACGCGCGCGGCGCCCGCCTTTTGGGTCGCCAGCATCAGAACGCGAACGACTTCGATCGACATACTCTCCGCCGTCTTAACGACGCCGCGTCCCTTACAGCAAGGACAGTCGGCGTAGACGCTACGTTTGAGGCTAGGTCGGATGCGTTGGCGGGTCATTTCGATCAGGCCGAACGGGCTGGTCCGCAGGATTTTGGTTCGAGCCCGGTCGCGTTTCAGGGCATCTCGCAGAGCTCGCTCCACACCTCGTCGGTGTTTTTCCTTACGCATGTCGATAAAGTCATTGACGATGACGCCTCCGAGGTCGCGTAAACGGAGTTGCCTCGCGATTTCGCGAGCTGCAGCCAGATTCAGCTGGTAGGCTGTTTCTTCGGCCGAATCGTCGGCACGGAAATTGCCACTGTTGACGTCGATGGCGACCAATGCCTCGGTCGGATCGATGACAATCGAACCACCCGCTTCCAGCGGAAGATCTCGCTGGTGAATCCGTGTTATTTCTCGCTCCAATTTGTATTTGTGGAAAAGTGGTTCCTTGCCTTCGTACATTTGCAACCGGCCGACGTGACGAGGCATGACCAATTGCAGGAACTCTTTGGCGCGGTCATGCGCGGATGTTTCATCGATATAGATAGCATCCACGTCCGATGTGAAGATGTCGCGGATGGTCCGAATGATCATATCGCTTTCTTCGTAGATATCGACGGGTGCCGCGTGTTTCTTGACGCGCCGCACAATGACTTTCCAGAGTCGCAGCAAATAGGCCATATCCCGAGACAGTTCTTTTTTCGTCCGACCCTGACCGGCGGTACGGACGATGAATCCGAGTCCACGTGGTGGGTTCAGTTCGAGCAGTGTGTCTCGCAATTTATGCCGTTCATCTTCATCTTCTATTTTCCGTGACACGCCAACGCGTCCGAGGGCCGGCATCAACACCAGGTAACGTCCTGGAATGCTGATATACGTCGAGAGAGTCGGCCCCTTGGTGCCAATTCCCTCTTTGATGACTTGAACCAGGACTTCATCGCCGCGTCGAAAGAGTTCCTGAATCGGAGGTTTGATTCGGGGGCGACTGCTTGGGCGTCGGCGATTTCGCGACCGATCAGGCCGCGAACCGTTTTCCGGCTGATCGCTGCTGCCTGACGTGCCATGTGGGCTCGTCAGGGCTTGGTTGGGATCGTAGCCGCCTTGGCGAAAATACTGGGGCTCAACGTCACTGATATGCAAGAAACCATTGCGTCCGACGCCAAAATCGACAAAGGCCGCCTGGATACTCGGTTCTAAATTGACGATTTGTCCCTTGTAAATGTTGCCGACGTAATTGTCTTGGCTAGCTCGTTCGATATATAGTTCTTCCAAAAGTCCATCCTCAACGATCGCAATCCGGCATTCTTCCGGTTGCGAGACGTTGATTAGCATTTCCTTTTTCATGGAGTTCGTTCTGCCTTCTTGGTCGGTGCAGAGCGATCGGTGCCGGTCGATAAGACCATTCAGCGACCGATCACTGTGCTGAGTGAATTGGAATGTCAGCCATCGGGGGAACCCGATGGTTACTTTGTGCTTATTGGTTCATGTTCGGAGGTTCACGTTTTCAGTGTTACCTCCGTCCGTTTCAGGCATTCACCTTGTTGTTCGAGATCATCGAGTTCGAGTGCTGCAAGAATGTCTCGTGGATTTGCGGATGCGCTATGAGTCGCTCGGATTCGGAAGCAGAGTACGTCATCCGCCAAGATCATTTCGTCAAGATTCAGAGGCACCTCGACAGGTTGCGGGTGACGATGCCGTTTGACTATCAGTGTGCGCTGTTTTTTGAGTTGTCGGATCGCTTGCTCGACACCGTATCGGCGATCTGCCGGAACGGGAAACGCGTAGCTCATCGATGTGACGCGGGCCTTTCCCTGGCAGGCAGGGACCTCGTTCACTTCAGTAATCGTTAGTCCATCCGGCGAATTGGCGGCGAGACGCTGATGCACTTCATCGGGCGTACGCCGCTCGGCCAGATCCAATTCCACGACTTCCTCCAGTCCTTCGATACCGAGTGCCAGGGCGGAGGGGAATCGAATTTTTGGTTTAGGATGAAACCCGTGACTCATGCCGGGTCGCAAATCGGCTCGCCGCACCATCCGCTCCAACGTGCGCATCAGATCGTGATGGCCGATCCAACGCAACAGGCCTTGCTTGCTAAAGCGGATTTGCAATCGTTGGCAAGCAGGCTCGTTTGACGTCGATGGGGTGGGCACGTCGTTTAGCTCCAATATCCGGAAACGCTCATGAAATGGTGCCGTTATGTGTTCGTCTGCGGGGCAAGTTGTCTCAGTTGTTCTTGCAAGTAGTTATCGACCTCGCGAGCGCTTTCCATTTCCAACACGTGCGCTGCGACGGTTTCGCATTGGTCCAATGTGACGCTGCGGCAAATTCGCTTGATTTCGGGAATTGCTGCCGGCGGTACACTGAAGCCCCGCAAGCCAAGTCCCAGGAGCAGCAGGGCGAGATGGGGAGTTCCGCTCATCTGCCCACAGACATTGGCCGGGATATTTGCCGCGCGAGCGGCCTTGAGGGTCATGTCGATCAGCTTAATAACGGCCGGATCGCACGCATGGTACAAATCAGCCACTTCCTTGTTGCTGCGATCAACAGCCAAGGTGTATTGAGTGAGATCATTCGTGCCAATGCTGACAAAGTCGACTTCGCGCAAGAAATGATCAATCATCATGACAGCTGCGGGAACCTCGACCATCATCCCAATTGGAATATCGGTGGGAATCGAGTGACCTTCATCCTGCAAATCTTCCATCGTCTCGCGAAGAAGAAGCTTGGCTTGGCGCAGTTCCAGCAGGGTGGTGACCAACGGGAACATGATTCTCGCGGATCCAAATGGGCTGGCTCGCAGAATGGCTCGCAACTGCGTACGAAACAAGTCCAGGTTGCGCAACGACAATCGGATGCTTCGCAAGCCCAGAAACGGATTGTGTTCGTCCGCGACCAGCGAGGCGTATCCCATCTTGTCCGCGCCCAAATCGAGGGTTCGGATGACGACCGGACGTTGTTGCATCGCCTGGAGCACCTCGCGATACGCCTGATAGTGCGTCTCTTCAGTCGGTTCGGTGTCCGATCCAAGATAGAGGAACTCGGTCCGATACAGGCCAATCCCCCCTGCGCCACGTTCAATACAGGTCGGCACTTCCTGAGGGAATTCGATGTTCGCCAGCAGCTGAATGCGAGTGCCGTCACGCGTCTCGCATGGCAAATCTCGCAGTTGTTGCAGCCGCAGGGAGCGTGACCGATGTTGTTCGCATTTTTCTTGGTAGCTGGAAAGCGTTGCCGCATCGGGTTTGATGATCACGGTGCCTTGATCGCCATCAACGATCAAGTGGCTGCCGCAGACCACATTGACCAGCATCTGGCCGACGCCAACGACGGCGGGGATCTCCAATCCCTTGGCTAGAATCGCTGTGTGCCCGCCCTCGCCACCCGCCTCGGTGACGAATCCGAGTACTTTGTGGCGGTCCAGTTTTGCTGTCTGGCTGGGCGTCAAGTCGTGTGCGAGAATGATCGCGGGATCCGTCAGTTTGCTCAGACTGGGCCGCTGGCGGGCCATCAGGTAGTCGAGCAAACGCTGTTCGAGGTCTCGCAGGTCGTGCGCTCGCTCGGCCAGATAGGCGTTGTCCATCTGCTGGAACTTCCTCGCGTAGCCTCGCAACGTCTTGGCGACGGCGACCTCGGGCGGGCAGAGGTTCTCGCGGATCAACGCCTCGAGTCGAGTGCGTAGATGGGGGTCGCACATCATCTGCTGGTGCGCGGAAAAGATGGCTGCGTATTCGTCCCCAAGCTGTTCGGCAACCGACTCGCGATCCCTCCCAATGTCATCGGCAACCGCTTCCATGGCGAGGTCTAGCCGAGCCAGCTCGGCGTCAACCTCGCTATGCGCAATACGGTGTTGAGGAAGGATAAACCCTTCTGTGTCGACAACCAACGCTTCGCCTATAGCGATGCCCGGCGAAACGGCAATGCCCTGCAATACCTGCATGGTTCATCTCGATGGTTCACGGAAGGGTGGGTTCGCCGGCCGACTCCAATGCGGGGCGGCGCGATCAACCATCCTGTTCTCCACGTGATCGGACCACCGATACCGGAATAAAGGTTTTCGAAGGAGATACTGACCGAGCAGGCTTAACGTGCTGCTACTTACCGGTCGACCGATCCTTCGGTTGATTGGTCCTTGGTGGGCTGGCTGACGATCATTTCGTCAAAGCCCCTCTCAAACAACTCTGCCAATGCGTCCAAGGCATTCTCGGCGTCGGGCCCATTTGCTTGGAGCACTAACTGCGTATTCTGTCCAGCGGCCAGCGTCATGATTGAAAGAATGCTCTTTCCGTCATAGGTCTCGCCGTTTTTCAGGATCTGTATGTCCGACTCAAACTTGTCAGCCAAGCGGACCAGCAAGTCTGCCGGGCGCGCATGGATACCCGCTTCGTTTCGTACTGTTACCAGGCGTGTTGCGGTTTGATCGGCCATTACGGTTTAAACAATAATTCGAGCGAATCGGTTCACGATAAGTCCCGCCATCGCCATGCCAAGTTACCACCGGGCTTGCTGGGGGACGCACTAGCAACATGGCCACACCGAGCGAATTGAGATGGGATTTCAGGAATCTGCTGGTAAACTACGAGGCGAACTGGTTATTGTCCGACTCGTCCAGCAGCTGCTTAACGTCGTCCGTGGTCTTTGCTTGCTTGAGAAAACGGCAGAATGTGTCATCGCGCAGCTGACGCTAGATCTTTTCTAACGCTCGCAAATGGTCGACAGGGCGATCTGGCGGCGAAATCAATAGAAAAAATACATTGACTTTCTCGCCGTCCAAGCTGTCAAAATCAACGCCTTCGGTGCTGATTGCCACTGTGCCTTTCAATCGGTCCACGCTCGGATGCTTCGTGTGGGGAACCGCAACGCCGCGCCCAATTCCCGTGCTTCCCAATTCTTCGCGTTTCATGATCGCTTGAACAATGCTGTCCAACTCGCTCTCGTCCAAGTCATTCGAGTCGACTAGCGAAGCAACCAGCTCATGAATCACTGCTTCCTTGTCTTCCGCCTGCAGGCCCGCCTTGATCGCGTCGACCCGTATAAAATCAGCAAACTTCATTCCTCGTGGTCCTTTCCCTCAATCAATGACCCGCTTTTGCGAGTGTTCGGCTACCTCGGCGCACGCTCGAAAGCCGCGCACCGCCCGATCACGCCAGATCATTTGGATTCCGATTCGTCGTCGGTCGGGACATCCAAGTGTTTTAACGCCGTCGTTCGACGCTCGGTTCGTTTTTCCTTGGTGCGGCGAATCTGCTGCTCCACCTTGTGCAGCGCGCCATCCAGTGCCGACATCACATCCGAGGCTCGATCAACTGCCACAAAAACGTCCGAATGTTTGGCCGAAACGTTCAATTCCACAGAAGGGGTCTCCCGATGTTCCAAGTCGACAGTGACCTGAACCGCAGTGAGACGGTCAAAATAACGCTGTAGTTTCTCTACTTTCTCCTCGATTCGCTCTTGAGTCCGTGCACTTAACCGACCGTGTCGAGCCGAGATATTGGTCTGCACCGAAAGTTCTCCTTACCGTGTAAACCTAGCACTGGTCTTATCTTGTCACTCTACTTGTAGCTACTGAAGCATAGTATTCTATTGGGCCTTGTAACACCCGACAAATGCAAATCCGTGGCTAAATGCCATGGAAACGGCCAACGTCCGATGGCCTCCATCTCTGGCTCCCCCCGGCTGGTTGTCTCCCTGGAGGCCCCACTCGCGTCGGATAATTGTCTGTAATGAATGCTGCTGCAAGGGGTTATGGTGTCTTGGGTGATTCGGCACCGGCTGCTTTCCCTGAAACGCTTTCGCGATGTTCCGGCATCGCCGGTGGGGGGGTGCGGAAGACAATCTCGCCTTGATTCAGTGCTTTCTGCCAGTTCATAATCGCCCGTTTTTGCAGCTTGGGGGCTCGTTGCGGATTGTACATGAAGTTGCGGCCAGTGATTGCTTTCAGGTTTTCAAACGCCAGAATCCGAACGTCGATCGCGTCGCTGGCAAGCAAATCAACTAAGTGCCGGGCCGCCGATTCCTTCAATTGGTCGGGGCTGTATCCCCATAATAGACGGTACATGGTCTTGCCGTCGTCGCCTCGTAGTCGCTCAAGCATCTCGCGCATCACCGCTGCGGACTGCGGATTGCTCGCCACGATGGACTGCATGCTCTGAAATAGGCCTGGCCAATACGACCGAAGGTCTTTGTCGTTTAACGCGTTGACAAATACATCATAGTAGCCCAACTGGCCTAGACAACGGACGGCAAGCGAGCGGACCTCCACAAGACGATTGTTGGTCTGCTCCTGCAGTGAAATTGACAACGGTCGATCCGGGGCGAGCATCTGCTCCAGTTGCTTGGCCGCATCTCGGTCGATCAGAGGTGTGTTTTGTATGTCGATCCAGGACGGCTTTGGTGCGCTGGAGTTCAGTTGGGGAGACCGTTGATCGATCAGCGTGGCGATCGATCCGGCTTCGATGGAAATTGGTGCTGGCGAGACCGTATCTTGCCAGGGGAGTGGGCCTTCTTGGGCATAGAGCTGCGCGACATGATAGCGTTTGAATGTCTCGGGGTTGGAGCCTGGCGGCAGATAAGGGTTGCACTGGATCGCAAGGACCGAGTCGGCATTGTTAAATGATACCCGACCACGTCGTTCGGCAAATTCGATGTTCAAAGCGATGCCTGATTTGCCGTCTGTTGCGATTAGCAGTTGGCCGTGCGCGATCGTGATGCCGGGAATCCCTTCGGCGTCTGGACGCCGTACCGTGATTTCCGTTGGACCGATCACGAAAACTTGAATCCCGGGCGTCAGGGAGAGCAGGGGCCGAGATGCAGGAAACGCCAATAGCCGATCATTTGCCCTCAACGGACTCAATGGTGCCAGGCGAAGCCACGATCGTGTTGCGCGGTCGAATCGGGCCAGGATGTGTTGATCCGACAAGCATCGTCCGACTTCGTTGACATCGGTGGCCGTCTCCTTGGCCGTCGCCGGCGTCGAACTCTCGACTCGAGGTTCCGAAGAACTGACCGGCGCGGGCGTGACCGAACCTGCTGCCTTTCCGCCCGTTTCCCCATCCGATGTCATCGTGGCGTGATCTGAACCTGTCCCGTTGCCGAGTGGTTTGGGGGCGGTCTGTGTCCCGCGAGTAGCGTCGGGGCCGATACCTGAGTTCATTTTCTGGCGTGGGGACTGGTCAGTGGTCGTCGATAGTGTACCCGGCGAGCCCAAAGCAGTTGAATCAGCCGTCGGCGATTGCTTGCCGGATGCTGCCGAGTCCGCTTGCGGACGCGATGTCGAATGTCCGGCGACCGACTGCTGATTCTCGGTTTTTTGGTCCGCGGCTGGCGAACGGTCGCTTGGGGCCAAGTGCTCGGTCCGTTGGGCAACCTGCCCACGGTCCACGGGTGCTGAAAAGAAGACTCCCAGCACCGGATGTGTGTGGTCCATCGGACCGATTGCAAATAGAGCGATTAGCGCCAGCACGAACGCAATAAGCATCGTTCCAACTAACGGCAGCAGCCGGGAATGCGAGCTGGCGACCATGGTGGGAGATGGTCGAACCATCGCGGCGCTGGTCGAGGCACCTGCCGCCGACTCGGCATGCGGGGCTTCAACTGGCGGCGGGACCGGCTGGTCGTCTTCCGGTGGCTGGGGCGGATGATCGGTTGGCGGAGCGGCCGGCATCGCAATCGCCGTGCTCAATCCCCGAATTCGTTCCCTTAGAACCGGATCGACATCAGCCGGCTCACCCAGAACAAGCGTCAAAATCTGGTGGCACGAAGCGACCTCCGCTAAGTGCACATCCGATTCGATGCAGACCTTTTCAAAGTCGGGTATGCGGTCCGGCGGCAATGTGTTGTCCAGGTACTCGGCGACTGTGTTTGGGTCCAGGCCCATGCCCTTTCCCGACAGTTTGGGGGCACCCAACCGCAGTTTCCGGGTCACACTGCGGATTCGATGGACCAAGCCGCTGGCAAACTCGCTTTGCTCGATTTTCTGCCCCAATTCGCGTGAGTCGGCCGGCTCAAGTATCTCATCCAGATAGGCCAGTAACGTCCTGAGTGTCAGTCGCATTTTCGTCTCTCCCGGTCTAAACTCACTATTAGTCGCCAATTGGGTGTTATGACGTCCTAGTGTTGTTAGTGCCGGATCGGCAAGAACTCCGTGCAACGAAATTAAAAAAAAACAGCAATAACCAACAGCCGCCGGGCAGAGGCCTTCCGATGGATTATCCGCAGCACCAGGAAGAACGGCCGATCAAGGCCGGCTTTCGCTACCAAGACAATCCGTGGATGGTGATTGGGTTGCTGTTTTTCGTGACCGGCGCGCTGGGGGTACCGGTTATTTGGGTGAGCCGGGCGTTTTCGGTGCCCGTTAAGCTGCTGCTGACGCTGGCAGTCACTCTATATACGCTGTTGCTTTGCGGTGGTTTCTGGCTGGTGATGGTTTGGGCATACCATCGATTGGCCGCACAGTTTTGAGACAGCCGAGTGATTCCCAGTTTTGCCGTTCAGGCTCGGAGAGTGCCGGCGTTCAAGCCAAGGCACGCGGCGTTGCGCGCCCGCTTCACACGGTTGAATTTCTGAAAGCGATCCCGGATCCCGATAATGCTGGGGGCTCGCATCCGCAAAAGCTGGCGTACACCCAGCGATGGGTGTATTCCATGGCACGCGTTACGATCCACCGACGTCTAGTCGTGCAGGATCGCCGGGTATGTCATTGATAAGCGATACGAAAAAGACGATGGACATTACTACTCGGGAGACGATGAATCTGATCATTGTGGGAATATTTGGTTTCATCGCTCTGTACGTTGCGGGGGCGAAAGTATGGGTAGCATTGCTACTCGGAGTTCCCCCATCTGTCGGTGGCGCCGCGATTGCTCTGTGGATTTGGAAGCTGATCATCCCGAATGTGGCAGCTCGCCAAGCTAATTTCCAGACGCCCCTGACTGAGCACTCTTTATATCTGGGAGGAACCAAGTCGCGGGCGATAGAGTTTCCCGCAGCCCTCAGTCTGCCGTAGTGTCCGACGGACGCCCACGTCCGTCGTTGAAGCGGGTACAGATCCGGCCACACGAGACGCACTGGCAAGCCGCGCTGGGAAACGCGTCTGCCGTAGTGTCCGACGGACGCCCACGTCCGTCGTTGAAACGGGTACAGATCCGGCCACACGAGACGCACTGGCAAGCCTCGCTGGGAAACGCGTCTGCCGTAGTGTCCGACGGACGCCCACGTCCGTCGTTGAAGCGGGTACAGACCCGGCCACACGAGACGCACTGGCAATCCGTGCTGGGAAACGCGTCTGCCGTAGTGTCCGACGGACGCCCACGTCCGTCGTTGAAGCGGGTACAGATCCGGCCACACGAGACGCACTGGCAAGCCGTGCTGGGAAACGCGTCTGCCGTAGTGTCCGACGGACGCCCACGTCCGTCGTTGAAACGGGTACAGAAAATCTTGTGCTGACGTTGCGCCCGTATTCGACCGAATTGGATGATGGCACGTTCTAATGCCGTTCATCGACGGACGTGGGCGTCCGTCGGACACCGAGCAACACGACCTCGCGTGCGGTCTTGCGCCCGTGTTCGACCGAATTGGATGATGGCACGTTCTAATGCCGTTCATCGACGGACGTGGGCGTCCGTCGAACACCGCAGTCCGGCGTGCCGACGGTGCGCACCCTCTCTCTCTGAGTCACTCGATGTCGCGTGCTCATCTATTGTCGCTAAAATATAAAGCTAATTGTCGCCGAACACTTTGGAATCGATGCTCGCAGAACACGATTCACTCCGAAAATTCTGGACGATAAGGATGCCGAGTTTCTACGGGGGATTGCCCACCGGGCGGTTTCGACATTCAAACAGGTGCAGCAAGGGAATGGCAAGAGCAGGTAGCCCAACAGCCTCTCTTGCCGTTTCCCACGGCTTGTTTCGAGGTCGCCCAGGTCGCGCCCGAGCGGAGGTTCCTCGTGCCGCCGCTTGGTTGCCACCATTGATGAATCTACCCACTAGTTTCCCGGAAGACCCGAAATTGCTTTGCTTGTCTGAGACGCAGATCACTGAAGCTGGCTTCCGCTCATTGAGAACAACCCTCCCGAACTGCAAGATCGAAACCAATCCGCAGGCTTGGCAAGAC
>JAJSAJ010000124.1 GCA_024274855.1 Planctomycetota bacterium
ACAAGAACAAGCATTATTTAGCAAGCCGCTTCCCTGGCCACCCACATCAGCGCAACGTGGGTTCAAGCCCACCGGCCTTGACTGGTCCTCGGCCCCGAATACTGTAGGAGAAGTTAAACCATGGACAAACAACGACGCTCCCTGCCGAACCCAATGACGATGGCGTTGTTGGCCGTAGCGATGCAACCATACTTTAGCATTGTGGCTCGAGCCGAGCGAGTGACGATGCCACTGGACGGGTCCTGGCAGATTACCGACAGTCGGACGG
Source organism: Planctomycetota bacterium (assembly GCA_024274855.1). GTDB lineage: Bacteria > Planctomycetota > Planctomycetia > Pirellulales > Pirellulaceae > JAJSAJ01. Next base: position 269 of record JAJSAJ010000124.1, read on the forward strand.
CGGATGTCATTCCCTCGTCCTTCAACCATGTCGTGCCGGTTCCCGGTTTGGCCAACCTGGCACAGCCACCGTTTAAGGATGTTGATCGATTCTTCAGTCGCGAGCATCTGGCGCGGCGCATCAGGGCCGAATTGTCCCCGCCCAACTGGCTACAGAAGTACTGGAAGGGGAAAATCGACCAAGATCGAAACTATTTCTGGTATCAGCGGACCTTTCACGCCCCGCAGCGGCATGACGTCGCCGTACTGAAGGTCAACAAGGCTCAGTTCGGCACCGCCGTCTGGCTCAACGGCCAGAAGATTGGTGAGTATGTCGGTTGCTTCACAGCCGGCCGTTTTCATTTGGAAAAGGCCATTCGATGGGGCAAGGAAAACACGATCCTCATTCGCATCGGAGCACATCCGGCCGTGCTACCAGATAACTACCCGACAGGCTCCGATTTCGAGAAGATCAAATGGACACCCGGAATCTACGATAGCGTCTCGCTGATTTGCTGCGACAACCCACTGATCGAGACGATCCAGGTCGCACCCCGTATTGACCGAAATGAGATCATCGTCCAGACACAATTGCGAAACTGCGGGTCCACAACAATCACAACAACGCTCACGCATACGGTCAAGACATGGAAAGGCGGCAAATCGGTTTCAACTGTCGCGCCCAAGATCATCTCCTTGGGGCCCGGCAAACAAGAGCTGATAACGCAGACGGTCCCCGTGCCCAATGCCCATTGGTGGTCACCCGAAGACCCATTTCTTTACATGCTTGACTCGGCCACAGCGGGAGATTCCACGTCGACTCGGTTTGGAATGCGTGAATTCCATTTCGATCCAACAACCAAACGCGCGTACTTGAACGGCAAGGTCTACTACTTGCGAGGTTCAAATATTACGCTGCACCGATTCTTTGAAGATCCCGATTGCAAAAGGCTTCCATGGACCGAATCGTGGGTGCGTAAACTGTTGGGCGAGCTACCGAAGCAAATGCACTGGAATTACTTCCGTTTCTGTATTGGGCCCGTACCCGATCGATGGCTGGAGATATGCGACGAGACCGGGCTGTTGATTCAAAACGAGTTCTTTGTCTGGACCGGTGGCCCCCATTGGTTCAAGGGCTACAGCCGAACCCATGACGCCGACGAGATGATTCGGCAATACAAGGATTGGATGCGTGACAACTGGAATCATCCGAGCGTCGTCGTGTGGGATGCTAACAATGAGACCAAAAGCGACCTCTTTGGTACACGAATTATCCCCGCAGTGCGCCCGTTGGACTTGTCGCATCGCCCCTGGGAGAATAGCTACAACCGGCCGGTCAGCAAGAACGATCCGGTTGAAGACCACCCGTATTTGATGATCAGCGGTTATCGTGGAAAATTGAAATTCAAGATGAGTGACCTGGAGGCGATGGACGGCAAACCACGCCCCGGCAAGCTTCCATCCGATACCAATGCGCCGTTGATCAACGAGTATGGGTGGCTGTGGCTGAATCGCGACGGAACACCGACATTGCTGACTGAAAATGTCTACAAGCAACTTATGGGCGATGCTGCAACGCCTCGCCAAAGACTTGATATGTGGGCCTACTTATTGGCGGGCAAGACGGAATTCTGGCGCACTCATCGCCATTACGCCGGCGTTATCCATTTCGTTTATCTTACGTGTAGCTATCCCGGCGTCTACACGTCGGACCATTTTCGGGACGTCACGCGTCTGGAACTGGATCCGGCCTTTGCCGATTACACGGGACAGGCGTTCAAACCACTCGGTCTCTACATCAACTTCTTCCATCCAACGCTCAATGCGGGCTCCGTACGTTCGTTCAAAGTGATGATGGTTAATGACTACGATCGACCAGTGCAAGGAATACTGGTTCTGTCACTGCAGGACGCTTCGGGGCGCGACGTTGCCCACGTCGAACAACGATTCGCCATGCCGGCGGTCGGCAAGACCAACCATGAATTGCCGTTGCGGATCCCTCAGATGTCCGGAAAGTACACGCTAAGAGCGACGGCCAAGATGGACGGGGTGGA
>JAJSAJ010001071.1 GCA_024274855.1 Planctomycetota bacterium
GCACCAGCAAGCCGACGGCAACAACATGGCAACCCAAGCTCGCGACTATTGATCGCGGATGATATTCGTAAGAAGTCACAGATCGCCTCATTGGCATTTACTCCCTTACTTCTGGGATGGAATCCGCCAGTCGAGCTGTTACGAAATAGGCTGCTCCCATCTGGCGTCAGTGCGACAATTTCCGGCGGTAGATTTCCACGGGTAGGTCGGACTGGAGACCTCGAAAGCCGTGTGGAGCGGGAAGATTGAAGTTATCCACCGGCACTGCGGTATCCCATACCAACCAAAGGAGACGGTTCTAGCGAGGCAAGGCCTCGGGACAATTGCAAACTACCGCCTGAAACGTGTCAAGTCCGCTCCCGACGGTCGCCGGAATTCGACTTGCACTGAACGGATTCACTCCCGTAAGGATACCAGCAAAGCAACAAGACCTGACCCGAATGGCACTGTCGCCGGTAAACGATTATACTGGAACAGGTTAGGTTCGCAAGGGTTGTGCATGTGACAATGTGGTGTCAGTGGAACGCGTGGATTAGGGTCGGTTGTCACGGACGTTTTGAAAAACTCCTGGAAATGTAGCAGGCGCGCGGAACGAGCGCGTACCGGACCGTCGGCTTTGGAAAGTAACACTTACATGGCGGATCTAGTCTCTTGGATCCTCTGTTCGATAAGGCGGTGGCCGCCGCGGCATGGCAACGTGTTGACCGCGGCAAGAAACAGAGAGGGCACGTTAAGTACCTGTCTGTCCGAGTTCGCGTCGTAGTACGTCTCTTGGTTTCTGCATGAGTTTGTAACCGTGGCGGCGACGTTTCAAGACGCGCGGTTCAAGGCGGCCGGGACGATTGGCGACCTCACACGTTGCAATGTGAGCCAGCGCCGTCTGACAGAGCGCGGCAACGGTTTCCGGAGGGAGTACCCCGGTAGAGAAGAGCATCCAGGATGCGAGGACGTACTGGCACGTACCCGTGAAACTAAGTTGCCGCGGTTGCTTGTCGTGCAGCACGGCCGCCGCGGCCGCCGTCGTGCGGATCAAATTGTAGCCCAATAGCGTCGTCCAGACTTCCCGACGGACCATCTCTGGTGACTTGCACCGAACATGCCCTAGATTGAGATTGGACTTGATGCTTCGGATATCGAGCTCAACATTCCAGCGAAAACCATAGAGTCGCGCGATCTCTTCCTTCGTGTACTTATCGGTGTCCAGCAACGTCGTGACGACCGTCAGGGTGCGCGTCCGGCGTCCTTTTTCGACGACATTGTAGTGGATCTCACGGAGCTCGAGCGTCTCCGGAATCCTCGCATATGTCGCTTCACCCATCCACTTGGGACGTTGCGGACGGGTCCACACGATCACATGATCGTACTTGCCCAAGCGTCGGCCGCGGCGGAAGTCCGTGTGACGGGCCTGGTGCATGCGTGCGCATACCTGCGTTCCTTGATTCAAGAACAAGGCAATCATCATGAATGAACAGTAGTAACGGTCTGCCACCGCGATGTCGCCTCGCCCGAACGCATCGAGGATGGAACGTAACAAGGCGCTCTCGCCGGTTTGCTTTCCCTTATAGGGCCCAATCGCGGCATTGGTAACACACGCTGTGGCCAATGACAGAACGGCCACGGCCCGGGCAATCGGCAACCCCACACCGGGCTTTTGCGCCTTCTGCTGAGGATACTCCTGTTGATTCTTGATCGTATTGGGCATGGTAAACGTAAAGCCGTCGATCAGTTTTGCGTGCATGTCCAGTAACAACCAGTCCTTGTTGGCCTGTTGTTCCATCTCCGCCGCTACTTCGCACGTCAAGTCGCGCAGGGCAGCTTCGGACAGCTTGGCGCGCGCCCGACAATAGTCGCCCGTATCGGAGGTCGGGACGACCACTGATTGCTGCTGACAATAGGTGACGACTCGCGCCACAGCCGACCGACACGAAGCTTCCTTGCCATCACGAAGCACCTGCCCTAGAAACGACCAGACCATCACGGCCGTTGTGTAGATCGCGCCGCAGCCAAACAGATTCCCATGCTTGGCAAAGATCCGCTCGATCCGTTCGGCTGACAAGACCCCGGCGAAAGGCAATCCAGGCTGCGCCAGAAAGGCGGCCGCGACTCGCTGACAACCGCTACTGCCTGAGTTGGAAGGATTTGCTAAACTAGCCATAAATAAACCCTCCTTGGTCTATCCGCGAGGGCAACCAAGGAGGGCATTCGTCCTATAGCCAAGGACGGGCAAAAAATCCATAGCAGATTCTTAGCTTGACCGGATTTTAAAACAAATCGCCGGCCACGCCTAGATCGCTTTGTGCACTGGCTGTACTTCGACAGTGCCATTCGGATCAGGACTCTTTGTGTCGAGTTGGTAGCCATCGCGGTGACGTGGCACGCACAAAGAGTCCTGACCCCAGCAGCTCCTCAGATGAGTCACCGAGATAGGCTATTCAACCAGCTCGGGGTCGCTTGGCTTCCAGCTCTTGTCGAAGTAGGTTTCCAGAGGACCATACAGGCGGAGAATGACGTTCCAGGCTTTGCCAGGAACGGTCTGAATCCAGTTGTTTTCCTGCCCCGGCGGCGGCTTGGGTCCAAAATAGATGTCAAAAGAACCGTCGGCATTCTTCTTCAGTCCCTTCTTGTTGTTATCGAGACCCGGAAAGCGTTGATCGGTTTGCAGCATGGCTCGGGTCTGGTTGTCGTAGAGCGTGAACGACCAGAAGTCTTTGGCCGGCACGTGCGGCGGCAGGTGGATCTTGTAGGTCTTGCTGCCGTCGAGGACCTCGCGATTGCCGTCGAGGTAGGCAACCAAATATTGCGATCCTTTGCCTACGTTCTCCATCGCCATCGCAGGCGTAATGCCGGTTGCATAGAAGTGAAAGAAAATACGAGCATCCAGCAAACGGCTGCCGTCCAGGAGGAAGTCGTAGCGGCCTTCGATGAAAGGGTTCGTCCAGACTCGCTCACCAGGGTAAAGAATTTGGCGTTGATCCCGTGGGCGCGAGGTCAGCGCGCGGGCGGTGACCGAACCGATTTTGGCCGCTTCAGTGAGTATTTTCTTCATCCGAGCATCAGGGTTGAATTCCTTTCCCTTCTCGATACCGATCGACGCTAGCAGACCACGGGTATCGGCGTCGAGTCCCTCGAGTGGCTCGGCCTGGATGGTCGCGTTGACCTCCTCCCAGTAGCCGTAGTCCATCCGGTGGATGGTGTTGCTGAACTTGCCCGACATGTTGATGAAGTTCATCTTTGGCGGATCGTCTTTTTTGGAAAGCGGATACATGCGAAAGAGTTTCTTGGTCGCCGCGATCGCGGGCTGGGGAGATCCATCTACTTGGAAACCACGCCAGATTATCCAGTTGCCGTAAGTCGTGGTGCGCGCAACATAGTATCCGTCGGGGATTTCTCCTTTGTAGCCGGGGGGCAAGAGCAGAAACTTGCCTCCCTTGCCTTTGTCGGGGCCGGCATTACCGAAATCGAGGACAAACTTGAACCAGGCGTCGTCAACGAGCCCGAGAACATTGGGCGGGGTTTCAATGACCATCGGCTCATCTCCGAGTTCGATCCAGGCACACTGGTAGACCGAAACCGTATTGGCGGTGAGCCAAAGCGTCTTGGAATCCATCAACTCTTCAAACAGCAGCACCGTCGTATTGGGAGGACCGAGGCTGCAGTAGCCTTTTTCCAACCCGAACATCGAGGCGATGGGAATGCAATTCAGAAACGCTTCGGTCGCACGCATTAGATCCAAGTTGTCGTAAATTTTTTGCGTTGTCGCCGCGTCCGGAACCCCGTCGAACGACGTAAGAGTTCCGAGCGATGTTTCCAGCTTGTCTGGCGTTGCGATCCCCTCGGGAATCGGCGTCGTCATTTTCATGCGGGGCGGCTGAGACCAACCTTGCGTGGCAAGAAGACTGAGGATCGCCACGCTAAGGAGACATTTGTATTTCATGGTGTTCATCTGGTTTTGCCTTTGTGATTCAGTTGTTTCTTGAACATTCCCGACTGGACTATTGTACGAGTTCAATCTCACTGGGTCGCCAGGTCTTGTCGATCCATGGTTTCAGGGGCCCGTAGATTCTCAGGATGGGGAACCAGCTCTTGCCGGGGATCGTTTGCAACCAATTGCTTTTCCGACCCTTCGGAGCCGTGGGGCCGAAGAACACGTCGAACGAGCCATCCGCGTTCTTCTCGAATCCTCTGTCTTGACTGCCAACGGTTGGAAAGGGCTGGTCGGTCTGAAGCTGCGACCGTGTCTGCGTATCGTAGAGCGTCACTGCCCAGAAGTCCTTGGCAGGCACGTTGGCGGGAATGTGCAGCTTGTAGTGCTTCGCGCCGTCCAGCGTGTCATGGTTGGCATCTTTAAATGCGATTGCATAGTCCGAGCCCTTACCTTCACGTGTCACCGCCATGGCCGGAGTGACACCGGTGAATGTGTAATGGAAGAAGACGCGCGCATCGGTATCGAGGGCACCCTTGTAGGTGAAGAAGACGTTCTTTCCTGGATACGCCATCACCCACTCGCTTTTGGTATCAGGATAGATGTAGGCCTGTTTCATTCGAGGATACCAATTGATGGAGCGCGCGGCGGCATTGCCGATGGCGACGGCGTCGGTGAGAATCGTTTTCATCCGGGCATCGGGAGCGAACTTCTTGCCTTTGACGATTCCGATCAAGGCCAAGAGACCTCGCATTTCCGGGTCCAGCATTCCCTCGGCTTCCTCTTGAATGAGGTGATCGAGGTGCTCGTAGAAGCTGAAGTCGTTGGTGTGGATCGTGTTGAAGGGTTTTCCTGATGCGCTGATATATTCTACCGGATTGGGGTCGTCCTTCTGGGAAAGTGGATAGACTTTCAGGTGGTCTTTGACATTCTTCACCGCGACGTCGACCCCTTTCGAGATGTTCCCGCGCATGAATAACCAGACGCTGAACGTTCTCGGTTTTACGACGTGGTATCCTTCGGGGACTTTCCCTTCGTAACCAGGAGGCAGCACGAGATACTTTCCTCCCCTTCCCCGGTCGGGCCCGGCGAGCCCCACGTCACCAATGTAGCGAAACCAGGCATCGTTGAAGGCACCTAACATTCCCGGCGGAACTTCGACAACCATCGGGCCGTCGGTTTTCGTGTCGAGATGAGGAAGGATGTAAAGCGTCGAAGTGTTCGCAGTCAGAAACAATGCCTTGGAATCCATCAGCTTGTCAAAGATCATCACTTGGCCGTTTTTCTTAACGCCCAGGCCCCCTGGACCTTTTCTGAGCCCCTGGAGCGAGGCGCCCGGGATGCCCTTGAGAAAGACTTCCACGCCGCGTGCGCGGTCGAGGTAGTCGTAGACTTTCTTGGCGGTCTCTTCGGTCGGCACACCATCGAAAAAATCGAGATCTCCGATCGAGGTTTTCACCTTATCCGGTGTCGTAATCCCGGAAGGAATAGGTGTTGTGTTTCGATAGATTGTCTTTGCCTTTCGATCGCCTTGCTGCGCAGATACGGTGGAGACCGCAAAGACCGTAGTCGCCAACAAGCAGGCCACGACCACAAGTGAAAAGTGCTTATCTCTTCTCATGGTTATCCAATCTCTTCAGTGTGGTTCGAGTTTACATCAAAACGATATCACGGGAGCAAATCATGGGGTGGGTGATTATCTTTGGACGGCTTTGCTCATAGGTGGAGCGACTTGCCAGTTCCTGGTCGATTTCATGACCTCAAGTAGCGGGTTACCTGTTGAGCCGGATGGGTAGCGAGTTCCGGTAATCGCAGAGAGTGTCGGAGCAATGTCTTTGGGCTCGATGCGTCGATAAATCCTCGCGGGCTTGATGGCACCTCCGGCAAAGATTACGGGCACAAACGAATCGTAAACCCAAGCGCCGCCGTGGTTGGCGGCGACGACTTCACCGTGAAAATGATTGATGAAGTACTGGGGTTCAAAAAGAATCAGAATGTCGCCCGAGCGTTTGGCGTTGAAGCTGCGTAGGGCCGCTCGATTCAGAAACGTGTCTGGTAATCTATTTTCCAGTAGAGCCGAACTGGAAACGGCCAACGCCACCCCCTTGATTCCCATCAGCTCTTTTGCGACGGCCCGCTCGACTTGTTCAAGATCGAGTCGTTGACTCTGGATCAATTCGCGATCCAGGTAGAGGTACGGTGGGAAAAACGACTTGATGAGGTTCTGGCCGATGCCGAATCTCTTATTCAGTCGTGCGATCGACGGTGCCTTGTCCCATTCGCCAGGCGCTACATAACCCGAGTCGACTCCGAAGGACTTCATAAACCCAGGTGCCTCGGGACCACCGTGATCCGCGCTGAGCACGATGAGCGTATGCTCCAGGCCGACCACTTTGTCGACGTAGGCAAACAGATCCGCCAGAGTACGGTCGAGACGGAGCAGATTGTCCTCTGCCTCCAAACTGGAGGGGCCAAAGAGGTGTCCGACATAGTCGGTCGTGGAAAAGCTCACCGCCAAAAAGTCCGTGATGTCGTCCTGGCCGAGTTTTTCTCCTTCGATCGTTGCCTTGGCAAAATCGAGCGTCAACGCATCGCCGGCGGGGCTATAAATGAGCAGATTGTGGAATCGTCTTCCCTTGGCTTGGCCATAGGGATGAGGAAACACGCGGCCGAACCCAGCCACGTCCATCTCCCACTTCTTGTCGTCGTCGTTCCCGAAAAGATAGGCGGACTTGTCGAGCAGAAGTTCCCATGATTTTCCACCGTAGCGGGTCGCGGGGAGCCTTTTTCTATTCCACGCCTTCACCCACGCTGGGTATTCCTTGTAGTAGTAAGAACTGGTGATGAATTCGCCATTGGATTTGGAAAACCAAAACGCTTTGCCCATGTGGCCCGCTAAGGTGATCGCGCCGCGGTCTTTTACCGACACGCCGAAAATTCTTGCCTTGCCGTTGGTTTTCAGACGCAGTTCGTCGCTGAACGTGGTGGTGATAATGTTCGAAGGAGACC
>JAJSAJ010000125.1 GCA_024274855.1 Planctomycetota bacterium
CGAAAGCCAAGGCCCCGAAAGCCAAGGCCCCGAAAGCCAAGGCCCGATGAGTTACGCGTGGTTGGAACGGAGGATGGGCAGCGTGCCAGAGTCTGGCAACTGTTTGGATGGCCGTTGAAGGCGGCATGGATGTTCTGGAACTGGGGGGCGTGGCATGATTGCGTTTGTCGGTGGCTTGGTATTGTTGGTCGTCGGGTACTTTGTCTACGGGCGATTTGTCGCCTCGGCCGTCAGGCCTGATCCCAATCGTCCGACGCCCGCGGTTGCCTTGGAGGATGGTGTCGACTTTGTGCCGATGCCGACTTGGCGCGTCTATCTGATCCAGCTGTTGAACATTGCCGGGCTGGGGCCCGTCTTTGGAGCGATCATGGGCGCGTTATGGGGCCCGCAAGTGCTGCTCTGGGTTGTCTTCGGATGCATTCTGGGTGGTGCCGTTCATGACTTTTTGTCGGGGGCGATGTCGATTCGGAACAACGGAGCCGGGTTGCCGGACCTGATTGGCCACTATCTGGGGCCCGTGGCCCGGCATGCGTCGACCCTGTTCATTTTGTTGCTGATGTTGCTGGTCGGTACGGTTTTCGTCAAGGGGCCGGCCATGCTGCTGGTCAACCTGGCGCCCGCGGAGGCTGTTGGCGAATGGATGGGACCGGCGTATGTTCCATGGCTTAAGACGCAGTACGGTGGATTCGAGACCTGGTTGTGGATTGTGATGGGGGTGATTTATTTTTACTACGTCATTGCCACGTTGTTGCCGATCGACAAGATCATCGGCCGGTTCTATCCGTTCTTTTCGCTCGCTCTGCTTGCGATGGTTGCCGGCTTGGGGTTCGCACTGCTGACCGGACGCATTGACGTACCCGATTTCACACTGAAGAACCTGCATCCTGGCCAAACGCCCGCGTGGCCATTGATATTCATCACCGTCAGTTGCGGGGCGGTCAGCGGATTTCACGCAACGCAAAGTCCGCTGATGGCGCGTTGCTTGAAGAGTGAAAAGTCGATGCAGGTGGTCTTTTTCGGGGCGATGATCGCCGAAGGCGTGATTGCATTGATTTGGGCGTCGGTTGCCCAGGGGTTCTATCATGGCAGTGCGGGGCTGCAGGCCGCGTTGGATGCTGGCGGGCCAGGCGCTGTTGTGCATGATTCCTGCATTCATGCCATGGGGATGGCGGGCGGAATTCTGGCGATTCTGGGTGTGGTCGTGCTGCCGATCACGTCGGGGGATACGGCCTTTCGCGTGGGACGGCTGATTCTGGCCGATTACCTGAAGATCCCTCAGAAGAAGATCGTGAATCGGTATGTCTTGGCGTTGCCCTTGTTTGCCGTTTCTTTCTCGCTGAACTTTGTTAACTTCAAAGTGATCTGGGGGTACTTCGGCTGGGCGAACCAGACGTTGGCTGCGGTCGTATTGTGGACGTGCACCGTCTTCTTGGCACGCCGCCGGAGCCACTGGTGGATTGCTTTTTTCCCGGCGGTCTTCATGACCGTGGTGACCGCGACCTTTATTCTGGTCGAGGAGGTGGGGCTCGGACTTGATCCGACGCTGGGCACGGAGTTGGGAATTGCTATCGGCGTGTTTGTTGGAGTCGTCTTCCTGTGGAGACGGCCGCATCTGCCGCTGGAAGAGGATCGAGCTGCCGTCGAAGCCCATCCGACCGATGCGGAACGGTCGTCCGATTCGTTGGCTTGCTGAAGGCCTGCTGAATAGTAGCAAACCGAACCGATCTGGCCTTCGAGGTATCTTGGATTTCGGTCATGGGAATGGACGTGAGTTGTTTTTCAGTAACTGGTGAGACCGGGGGTCAAACGAGGGAATTCGTCCATGAAAAGGCCGATAAGCCGAAGTGTCGTCTGCCTGTTGATCGTCTGGCTTGGCGCGGCGGGCCAGGTTGTTGCCGAAACGCCGGCCACGCAGAAGGCGGGGAAGAAAATACCGTGGAATGTGCCGGCGTTAAACGCCGCTCCGGATTTTCAGTGGCTGGATCAAACCGGTCCGGTTCATGCGTTGGCCTATAAGGGGCTGGCTTACCGAGGGAAGGCGACCCGAGTCTTCGCGTATTTCGCCTCCCCACGAACGCTCGGCAAGAAAACTCCATCGGGTGGCGTACCCGGGTTGGTTCTGGTGCATGGCGGAGGTGGTACGGCCTTTGCCCGCTGGGCGGAACTCTGGGCACGACGCGGCTATGCGGCGATCGCCATGGACCTGGCCGGCTGTGGCGACGGCCGAAAACGCTTGCCAGACGGAGGGCCCGACCAATCGGGCAAGACGAAGTTCGACGCGATCGACCAACCGATGACGAACCAGTGGACGTATCATGCCGTGGCTGACGTAATTCTAGCCCACTCGCTGTTGCTGAGCCTGGATGAGGTTGATACGCAGCGGACCGGCGTGACGGGGATCAGCTGGGGCGGCTATCTGACCTGCATCGTCGCCGGTGTCGACCAGCGGTTGAACGTGGCCATGCCGGTCTATGGGTGCGGTTTCCTTCATGAGAATAGTGCTTGGTTGCCGCAATTCGAACGGATGACACCCGAGCAGCGAAGCAAGTGGGTGTCGCTGTGGGATCCGTCGCGCTATATCGGTGGGGCGACGATGCCGGTTGTGTTCTTAAACGGAACCAACGATTTTGCGTATCCAATGGACAGCTACGCCAAGACCTGTGCTGAAGTGCGTGGGAAGAAGAACTTCTGTATCCGAGTCCGCATGCCACACGGACATATTTTCGACTTTCCCGAATTCTTCCTGGCAATCGATCAGTACCTGAAGGGCGGCACGCCGCTGCCGGTGATTGCCGCTCCGACACTGGACAAGGGCCACGTAACGGCAGCTGTCCAGAGCGTCACGGGGTTGGTCTCGGCCCGGCTGCATTTCACAAGCGGGCCGCACGCCAAGAACCCCAGTCGCCCGTGGACCACAAAGCCGATGACGGTCCGGGGGAGCCGAATTACGGGCCCTGGTCCACCCGCTGATGCCACGGTCTGGTTTCTCGATGTGACCGATGAACGGGGTGCGTTGGTCA